>NZ_JBFULU010000003.1:0-287383 GCF_054049735.1 Bradyrhizobium sp. P5_C12 | reverse complement strand
GGTCGACACGATGAGCATCAGCGCGCTGACCGACTCGGCGGTCGACCAGGCCACGCTCGATACCTATATCACGAAGGTCACCACCGCGATCAACACGGTGGCCTCGGCCGCCGCCAATCTCGGTGCCGTCAAGAACCGCCTCGCGACCAACACGGAATTCGTCAAGACCCTGATGGACTCCGTCGACCGCGGTGTCGGCCAGCTCGTCGACGCCGATATGAACGCGGAATCGACGCGCCTCCAGGCGCTACAAACCCAGCAGCAGCTCGGTGTTCAGGCGCTCTCGATCGCCAACCAGAACAGCCAGAGCATCCTGTCGCTGTTCCGCTAAGCCGCGGCTTCGAAATCGGCCGTGCTCCCAAGGGAGCACGGCCTCCGCCATGAACGGCGGATTTCGAGGGCACAAGACGTGCCCGCAATCGACCTCCTGACGCCAGCCTTCACGCGGCACGCCGCAGCCGATCGCGCTGCCATGCGCTCGCACGCCCGCGGTGAACCAATTGCGTCACGTAGGATTCTTGTAAAATTGCAACGCCTTGTCCGCGAACTGACACGTTCGTATCTGCGCGCAACCTTCAGACAAGGTTCGCAGCCGACTGTCCTCTACGTTCGCATTGGTACGAGGTCATATGCTCAGTCGCGCGCAGCTACAGCAACTGCTCAACAACATACTGGAGCTTGGGCCGCGGCGTCTGATGGCCTTGGGGCTGATTGGTTTTGCCGTTCTCGTTACCGTCGTCGGCGGCGCCTATTATCTGAGCCGGCCCGAGTTCGAAACGCTCTATACGGGCCTTAGCCGCGAAGACGTGACGCGCATGGGCGCGGCGCTGCGCGAGCAGAACATCACCTTCGACGTCAATACAGCCGGCGACGCGGTCTCGGTGCGGCCGAGCCAGACCATGCAGGCGCGGATGCTGCTCGCCGAGAAAGGCCTGCCGACCAGCGCCAATTCCGGTTACGAGCTGTTCGACAAGATCGGCTCGCTCGGTCTGACCTCGTTCATGCAGGAGGTCACCAAGCTCCGCGCCCTGGAAGGCGAAATYGCGCGCACCGTGCAGTTGATGAAGGGCGTCAAGGCGGCGCGGGTGCACATCGTCATGCCCGTGCGCGGCTCGTTCCGCGCGACGCAGCAGCCGCCCTCGGCATCGGTCGTGCTGCGCACGGACGGTGCCATCGAGGCGCGTACGGCGCAGTCGATCCGGCACCTGGTCGCGGCCGCCATCCCCGGCATGACCCGTGACAAGGTGACGGTGCTGGATGCCGACGGTTCGATGCTGCTGGCCGAAGAAGATGAGGCCAGCGCTGCGCCGACCAAGATGGCGAGTCTCCAGAAGACGGTCGGCGCGATGGTGCAGGAGAACATCCGCAAGGCGCTGACTCCTTATCTGGGCCTGGACAATTTCGAGGTGAGCGTCGCGACGCAGCTTTCGACCGACAAGCGGCAGATCAACGAGACCGTCTACGACCCGGAGAACCGCGCCGAGCGATCGGTCCGGAACGTCCGCGAGAAGGAGTCGTCGCAGAACGCGGATCGTTCGACCCCGACCACGGTGCAGCAGAATCTTCCGGACCAGCAGGTGAACGCCGGCGGCGGCAAGAACTCCAACGAGGATAAGAGCCGCCGCGAGGACGTCACCAATTTCGAGGTGTCGTCCAAGACCACGACGACGGTGAGCGACGGTTATTCGGTGAAAAAACTCTTCATCGCCGTCCTGGTCAACCGCGCGCGGCTCGTCGCCGATCTCGGCGACAAGAGCAACCAGGCGATCGTCGACAGCAAGCTCGCCGAGATCAGCCAGCTCGCGGCAACGTCCGGCGGGCTGGACAAGCAGCGCGGTGATCAGATCCAGGTCACGGCCGTCGACTTCGTCGAAGGTTCGCGCGAGCTGGCGCCGGTGCCGCCGATCAGTTTCGTCGAGATGATCAACAAGCAGTTGGGCAGCGTCATCAACGCGGTGACCATCCTCGCCGTTGCTTCGATGCTGGTGTGGTTCGGCCTGCGACCTGCGGTCAACGGCATCCTGACCCACCGCGCGCAGCAGGAACAGACCGAGGCGGCGGAGGCTGCCCAGCTCGAGGCGGCCGCCGCGCTTGCGCTGCCGGACAGCGACGAGGCCGAGCTCAACCTCGTCGAGGACCTCGAAGGCAAGATGCAGCGAACCCCGCAGAAGCGGCTCGAGCAGATCGTCCGCCTCGATCAGGCGCAGGCGGCAGCAATCCTTAAAGACTGGATGCGACGCGAGGAGGCGGCATGAACGCGGCAATTGGAAAACTCCTGACGCAGTTCGACGCGAACGGCCGGGTCAAGTCGCCGCCGCCGGCTCCGCCGCCCAAGATCCAGGACGTGCTGACGAGGCCGAAGGAGGTCCGGCGCGAGTCGCAACCGCAGCCTCAGACCCAGTCGCAGCCGCAGCATCAGTCGCCGTCTCCGGCGCCCGCGACGGAAGCCCCGCCGGTCAATCTCCTGGACGATGCCTATCGGCGCGGCCACGCCGCCGGCGTTGCGGAAGGCGATGCCAGGGTTGCCGAGGAGCGCGTGCGCAGCGCGATCCGGCTCGGCGAGGAGCGGGCCAAATGGTCGGACCAGCAGGCGGTCGCGATCGTCAGCGGCTTCGAGGCGGCCTGCCGCGAGATCGAAACCAACATCGCGAGCTCCGTTGCGCGAATATTGCTGCCGTTCCTCGCCGACGCCGTGCGCGACAAGGCGATCGGGTCCCTGGTCGAGCAGATCGCCGCGCTGACCGGCAATTCGTCGGTGCCGGCGTTCAAGATCACCGGCCCGGGCGAGCTGCTCGATCTCGTGCGGGCGCAGCTCGAGACGGCCCGGCGAACGGGCATCGAGTATGAGGCCGCCGAGACCGTCGAGGTCCGCGTCGTGGCCGATCAGACCGTGATCGAGACGCAGATCTCGGCATGGAGCGAACGCCTGAAGGAGGCGCGCCGGTAATTCGCCATGAATGAGGTCAAGCCAGAACTCGTCATCATCCGCCGTCGGAGCGCCTTCGACGACGAGAAGCCGCATGGTGGCGTCTGGAAGATCGCCTATGCGGACTTCATGACCGCAATGATGGCGTTCTTCCTGGTCATGTGGCTGATCAATGCGCTCAACCAGGACCAGAAGCAGGTGGTCGCGAGCTATTTCAATCCGATCCAGCTCGCGGAGAACGCGCCCGCTCCCAAGGGCCTCAAGGACTTGAACAAGAAGGATCCGACGCCATCCGAAGGCCAGGACGGCAAGCGTCAGCCGGCCGGAACGAGCGCGGAGCGCCGTGGCGACTCGCCGACGGCCGAGAAGCCGCCCTACTACGAAGAGAAGGTCCTGTTTCGCGATCCCTACGCGACCCTCGCGGAGATCGCCAATAGTGCGAACCAGTCCTCGGGCCAGCGCCGCGCCGGCGCGCTGACGTCCGCGGAAGAAGACGGTCTCAAGGGCGGCGACGCCTATCGCGATCCGTTCGACCCGGGTTACTGGAAGCTTGCTCCGGAAGCTTCCAAGGATGCGGACCGCATCATCGAGAGCGAGCCCAAGCCGAATGCCTCGGCGCGCGACAATCCGGCCGGTACAAGTCAGGGCGAGCCGCAGGCGCGCCGTGCAAAGTCGGACGATGCCGGCGGAAGCGTCGCGCCGAACGCGGATGCGTCGTCCGCAAGCCTGTCGCCTCTGCTGCCGCCGGGCCCGGCCCCGTCGCCGGCTTCGCGCGAGGGCAGCGCTCAAGCGAACGCGCAGCCAGGCGCTCAAGCCAACGCTGCGGCGCAGGCACGTCCCGCCGACACGACGAAAGAATCCGAGCCGCGCGACGCGGCGCAAACGCAGCAGCCGACCGTCAAGCAGCTTCAGGCCGCGGTCGCGGATGCGCTGTCGGATATCAAGGCCGGCGCGGGACCGGTCGCCGAGGTCCGTCAGGTCGAGGAAGGTCTTCTGATCAGCCTGACCGACGATGCGAGCTTCGGCATGTTCGCGGTCGGCTCGGCCGAGCCGCGGCCCGAGCTCATCCGCGTGATCGACAAGATCGGGCCGCTGCTGACCAAGCGCCCGGGCACGATCATCGTTCGCGGCCACACCGACAATCGGCCCTACCGGTCGGAGACCTACGACAATTGGCGGCTCTCGACCGCGCGGGCGCAGATGGCCTATTACATGCTGGTCCGTTCCGGCGTCGATGCACAGCGGATCGAGCACGTCGAAGGTTATGCCGACCGGCGGCCGAAACTTCCGAACGATCCCGCGGCTGCGCAGAACCGGCGGATCGAGATCCTGATCCGGGAGAAGCGCCCTTGATCAGGTCGCTCGTCTATGCCGCCGTTCTGATGGTGCTGCCGCTCGCGGCGGCGCGCGCAATTGCCGAGCCTGCGCCGGCATCGGCCGAGCCGTATGAGCTCGTCCGTTCGTTGCAGGCGGTCCAGGACGGAATCGCCAATGGCGACACCGCGGCGCATGGCAGCCACATCGCGTTGATCCGGCAGATCGGCGAGAAATTTCTCGCCGCCGATGCGGGCGTGTGGAGCAATCCGCAGAACGGCCAGGCTGTCGTCATCTACCTGCTCAGCGGCGGTGCGCCGCAGATCGTCCGCAAGCTGCCGCGCGACAAGCTGAACGTCGACGAGAAGCTGCTCAATGGCGCGCTCGCCTATGTCGAGGGTCGCCAGGACGAGGCGCGCGAACTGCTCAAGGACGTCAAGCCGCGCACGATCCCCTCGGGCCTGGGCGGACAGGTCGCGCTGGTTCAGGGCGCGCTGTTCGCGCGCTCCGAGGCGTCGCTCGCGATCGAGCGTCTGGATGATGCCCGGCTGTTGCTGCCGGGCACGCTGGTCGAGGAGGCGGCGCTGCGGCGCGAGATCCTGCTGATCGGGCAGGCCGAGGATTTCGACAAGTTCGAGTTCCTGACGCTGGCCTATATCCGCCACTACCGCAACTCCATCTATGCCGGCGATTTCTGGCAGCGCTTTTCCTCGGGCCTGACGCAATCAAGCCTCGCTCTCGATGAGCGCCGCTTTGCGCGGATCGTCACCCTGCTGGAGCAGATCGACCGCGCGAGCCGTCTCAAGCTCTATCTCGTGATCGCGCGCGCGGCGATGGTCCGCGGACGGCTGGCCGTGACCCGGCTTGCAGGCGAGCGGGCACTGACGCTCAGCGCCGACGCCTCGGCGGACCGCGAGCGTGCGCATTTGTTCCGCGGCGTCTCGCGGGCGCTCACCGACGAATATGACGGCGGACTCGCCGAGCTCAAAGCGCTCGACCGGTCGAAGCTGCCGGAGCGTGACATTCCGCTACTGAATGCAACGGTCCAGCTCGCGCTCGACATCCGCAAGCCGATCGCAGGCGTTTCCGCCGCCGCCGCCGCGGCCGACAAGCCTCCGCTGATGCCGGCGCGGCTCGATCTCGCGTCGTCGACCGCGACGCTTGCGCGCGGCCGCAAGCAGCTCGGCGAACTGGAACTCCTCACCAAGGACCCTCGACCATGACCAAGCTCAACGGAACCTCCGGACAGCTTTTCTCGGGTCTCGCCGAAAGCCTCAATGTGCGCGGGACGTCGCGCTCCGGCAAGACCGCCGGGGGGAAATCGCAGGGAGACTCGGGGTTTAACGATCTGCTCCATACCGTCTCGAACCTCGCGAAGCGGGCGCTGAACGATCAGGAGAGCGACACGACCGTGAAGGCCGGAACGCTGCGCGCGCGCTTGGTGCACCCGGTCGAGAAGGACAAGCCGAAGGACGACACGGTGCACGAACGCACCGAGGCGGCCGAGGACTCCAAATCCACTGACAAGTCTTCTGACAAGGCGGCCGACAGGTTGTTGGAGAAGCAAGGTCCGGCCGATCAGGTCGTGAAGGCTGAACTCGAGAGCCGATCGAGCATCCCGACGATCGTTGGGCAGGAGCTCGCCGCCGTGCCGGCCGTGAAGCCGCAGGTGCAACCGTCGGCCGGCGACAAGAAAGACACGTCCGCGCGAGATGAGCGCGCCTCCACGACAAGGCGCGACGTTCAGAGCGCGGGCACGACGAAGGCGGCGGCGGCCGATGCCGCTCCACCCGCCGCCGCTCCCACCGGCGCGCGTCCGCAGGCGGCGGCCGCGCAGGCAGGCGCGCCGCAAGGCGGCGATGCTTCGCCGAAGGCGATGCCCACCGCACCCGGCTTCGAAGCCGTCACGGCCAATGTGGAACGCGCCGCAAAGGCGTCGGCGCGAGACGCGTTGCCCGAAGCGACCAAGGTCACGGTGGTTCAGCAGGAGACGCATCTGCCGCCGGTCGCGCAGTTCAGCGCGACCCAACAGGTCGCCAACGCGGTGGTGTCCGAGCTGAATGAGTCGTCCGCGCCTGCGGCCTCCACCGCGCCCGATCTCGCGGCGCCCCAAGGCACTGCACCCGAGCCGCTGAAGATTCTCACGATCAATCTCGAGCCTCCGGCGCTCGGTAATGTCACCGTTCGTCTTCGTCTTGTCGGCACGGAGGTGTCCGTCCACCTCGCGGCCGAACGCAAGGACACGAGCCAGATGCTGGACCAGCAGCGCGACTCGATCCGCGACCTCATGCAATCGGCGGGTTATGTCGCCGAGGTCGCACCGGTCCAGCACGGCTCGCTGGACGGATTCCAGGCCGGCTCCGGCCAGTCGCAGCCGCAGCTTTCGGGCCAGCAACAGCAATCGTCGCAGTCGCAAGGCACGTTCGGCGGCGCAAGCACATCGTCCGGCCAATCGGACGATGGAGCCAAGCAGACCCGGCAGGAACGCCAGCCCAACCAGGAGACGCGTCATGACCAGGACGTGGCGCCGCAGATTCGCCGCGGCCCTGTTTATCTTTAACGCGGGCGCCGCGGAGGCGGCGACCGACATTGCGCGCCCCTGCGAGCGCGAGATGGCGCGTGCGTCCCAGCAGCACGGGATTCCGCTCGGCATCCTCTATGCGGTCGGCCTGACCGAGACCGGGCGGCGCGGCGCGCTCTATCCCTACGCGCTCGGCGCGGAAGGACAGACCGTGTTCGCCAAGGACATGAATGATGCGATCGTGAATTTCGAGGCGATGCGGGCCAAGGGCATCAAGCTGATCGATCTCGGCTGCATGCAGATCAACCACTATTATCACGGCGACAAGTTCGCCTCGGTGCGCGCGATGTTCGATCCCTCCAAGAACGTGGAATATGCGGCGCGCTTCCTGAAGGAGCTGAAGCAGCGCGAGGGCAGCTGGACCATGGCGGTGGCCCGCTACAATGCGGGCCCCAACAATCAGCCGGCGCAGAAGCGCTACGTCTGCCACATCGTCGCTCATCTCGTCTCGAGCGGCTTCGGCGCGTGGACCGACAAGGCGCGCTCGTTCTGTCAGCCGAAAACGACCTGACCACTCGAAGTTGTGCATGGTTCCAAATCATCAGCCCCGCGCAAGCAAGAACCCTCATTGTAGCTGCAACCTATCAAAGGAGCCCAATCCATGAGCCTGTATGGTGTTATGCGCACCGGCGTTTCCGGCATGTCCGCGCAATCCAACAAGCTGTCGACGGTCTCGGACAACATCGCGAACGTCAACACCACCGGTTACAAGCGGGCTTCGACGGAATTCTCGTCACTGATCCTGAAGAGCGGTTCGGGCAATTATGATTCCGGCGCCGTCGAGACGACGGTCCGCTACGCCATCAGCGACGCAGGACATACGCAGTTCACCACGTCGACCACGGACCTCGCCGTCCAGGGCAACGGCTTCTTCGTGGTGTCGAACGCCAACAACACGCAGCAATATCTGACGCGCGCCGGCTCGTTCGTGCCGGACGCCCAGGGCAACCTGGTCAACGCGGCCGGCTACTACCTTCTGGGTCAGCCCGGTAAGGTGACCAATTTCTCGCAGAACAGCCTTTCCGGCATGCAGATCGTCAACATTGCCCAGGTTTCGCAGGTGCCCGTGCCGTCGACGGCGGGGACGCTCACGACCGGCAATATGGATCCGAAAGCGGCTGTGATCGCCGGTCCGCCCGGCCCGGCGTCGTACTCATCGAAGAGCTCGATCGTGGCCTACAACAATATCGGTCAGGCCGTTACGCTCGACGTCTACATGTCCCACACGGCGACGGCCGCCGGCTCTGACACCTGGCAGATTCAGGCTTATAACTCCGCGACGGGTGCGTCGGTCGGCGCCGCCACCACCTTCACCTTCGATACCACGGCGACCGGCAAAGGCGCGCTGGCCGCGGCGAGCCCGACGACTCTTTCCTTCACCGTTCCCGGCGGTGCGGCGGTAACCATGAACCTGGCGAACATGACGCAGACCGGAACCGACTTCAGCTTCAAGGCAACCGTCAACGGTAGCGCCCCCTCCGCCATCGACAAAATCGACGTCGACGACGCCGGCTACGTCACGGCGATCCTCAAGAATGGCCAGCAGACGACGCTCTACACGATCATGCTCGCCGACGTCCCGAGCCCCGACAATCTGACGCCGGAGCCGGGCAACGTCTATTCGACCAACATGAACTCCGGCAACGCGCAGGCCGGGAATGCCGGCACCGGCGGCCTCGGCACGGTCCAGTCCGGCGCTCTGGAAGACTCCAACGTCGACCTCGCGGACGAACTCACCGGGATGATCGAGGCCCAGCGCGGCTTCACCGCCAACTCGAAATCGTTCCAGACCGGCGCCGACCTGCTCGACGTCGTCGTCAACCTGAAGCGCTGAATCCTCCAGCGCCCGTTCCGGGCAAGAGCAAATCATGTCCCTTACCGCCGCTCTCGACTCCGCCCGCGCTTCACTCATGGCGTCGGGCATCCAGTCCTCGACGATCTCGCGCAACATCGCCGGTGCCAGCGCCGCCGGCTATTCGCGCAAGATCGCCGTGCTGGACAATCTTCCCGGGGCCGGCGTCTATGTGGCGGCGATCCAGCGCGCCGCCAGCTCGGGTCTCTACGACAACGTCTTGGTCGCGACCTCGTCGTCGGCCAAGCAGGGCGCGATCTTTGACGGTCTCCAGAAGATCGCATCTGCCACGGTGGACGATCCGGAGCTCGACCAGTCGCCGACCGCGCAGCTCAATGCGCTGAAGAAGGCGCTGCAGCAATATGCCAACGCCCCCGACAACACCACGCTGGCACAGGCGGCCGTCACCTCCGCCAAGGACATGGCGACGGCGCTCAACCAGGCGACCAATACCGTGCAGTCGGTCCGTGAGGGCGCGGATGCCGACATGGCGACCTCGGTCGCCAACATCAACCAGCTCCTTACGCAGTTCGACAAGGTCAACAACGCGATCGTGAGAGGGACGATTGCCGGTGACGACGTCACCGACTACCTCGACCAGCGCGACAGCATCGTCTCGAAGATGTCGCAGGAGGTCGGCGTCTCGATGTCGATCCGCGCCAACGGCGACGCGGCGCTCTATACCGACAGCGGCGTCGTGCTGTTCGACAAGACGGCGCGAACGGTCAGCTTCACGGCGACCAACATCTACACGCCCGGCACCACTGGCAACGCGGTCTTTATCGACGGCGTCCCGGTCACCGGCGCCAATTCAGTGATGCCGCTGAAGTCGGGCAAACTGGCGGGTCTCGCTCAGCTGCGTGACCAGGACACCGTCACCTATCAGAGCCAGCTCGACGAAATCGCGCGCGGCCTGATCAATACCTTCAGGGAGAGTGATCAGACCGCCGCGGCGCTGCCCGACGTGCCCGGTCTCTTCACCTATCCCGGCGCGCCGGCGATGCCGGCGAGCGCCACCGTCTCGGTCGGCCTGGCCGGCCTGATCAGTGTCGCGGCATCGGTCGATCCGGCCCAGGGCGGCAATCCAAATCTGCTGCGCGACGGCGCTATCAGCGGCAACGTCGCATACCGATACAACACCGCCGGCAACGCCGGCTACTCGGTCCGGCTACAGCAGCTGATCGGCGGCATGGATGCGGCGCAGCCGTTCGATGCAACCACGCAAGGCAAGCCGAGCGGCAGCCTGATCGACTACGCGTCGTCGTCGACGAGCTGGATCGAGAACCAGCGCAAGACCGCGGACTCCAACGTCACCTACCAGAAAACGCTGCTCGACCGCAGCACTGCGGCGCTGTCCAACGTCAGCGGCGTCAACATGGACGACGAGATGTCCTTGATGCTTCAGGTCGAGCGCACCTATTCGGCCTCGTCGAAGATCATCTCGACCGTCGACGAAATGTTGCAGAGCCTGCTGGCTGCCGTGGGGAATTAAGCCATGATGAGCGCGAACTACATCTCGACCTTGATGCTGTCTTCGTCGTTGAGGTCCTCGATCACGAACAATCAGTCCGCGCTGGCCAAGGCCTCGAAGGAAGCCACCACCGGCCGCTTCGCCGATGTTGGCCTCGAGCTTGGTGCCACGACGGGAGGCGACGTCACCCTGCGGGCGGACCTGAGCTTCGCCGATCAGCTCGTCGATACCAACGGACTCGTCGCGGGACGCCTGGACGTGACGCAGAGCCGGATCACCCAGCTCAACACGACCGCAACGTCCTTCCTCAAGGACCTGATCACGGCCCGCAGCACCGACGGCGGCGGGCGGATCATCCTGCCGCCTGCGTCCTCCAACCTCCAGGATCTGATCGGCGCGCTGAACGTCTCCTACAACGGCTCGTATCTTTTCTCGGGCATCAACACGCAGAACACACCGATCACGGCCTACACCGCGGGCTCGGCCACCAAGACCCAGGTCGACGCCGATTTCCTTGCGGCCTTCGGCTTCTCGCAATCCTCAGCGAGCGTCAGCAGCATTACCCCGGCGCAAATGCAGACCTTTCTCAACACCACCTTCGATGCCGAGTTCGCGAGCCCGGCCTGGAACACCAACTGGTCAACGGCCACCGACCAGGTCATGCAAAGCCGCATTTCCACGACCGAGATCGCCGATACGTCCGTCAGCGCCAACCAGATCGGCTTCCGCAGGCTCGCCGAGGCCTACACCATGATGGCGGATCTCGGGAACGCGAAACTGAGCCAAGAAACGTTCCAGGTCGTCGTGGACAAGGCCATCGGCCTCGTTGGTAACGCAATCACGGATCTTGCTCAGCTCGGCGGCAACGTCGGCACGGTCCAGCAGCGGATCACCTCCGCAACCGACAAGCTCAAGGCGCAGCAGGACATCCTCAACACTCAGATCGTCGGGATCGAGAAGGTCGATCCGGCGGAAGCCGCGGTCCGGGTCAACACCCTGCAGACCCAGATCCAGACGGCGCTGGCGCTGACCTCGCAGCTCCAGAAGATCAGCCTCATCAACTATCTCTGAGCGAGGGCTCAGTTGCAAGGTTCGCACCGTTTGTCTTGCTATCCAGTTTTCTGCGCAGAGTGGTCCTGATGACGTTTGAAGCCTATGAAGCTGTCGTTGAAGAGAGCGGCTATCAGGAGAGAGGCCGCGAGCGACAGGCGCTCAGCCTCGGCATCGAACGGCTCGAGCGGATCCAGAAGGGGCGCTTCACCTTCGAGGATCTGGTCGAGAGCCTGCTCTACGTGCGGCGGCTGTGGACGATCTTCATCGAGGATCTCGCCCATCCGGAGAACGGGCTTCCCGACAAGCTGCGCGCCGACATCATCTCGATCGGCCTGTGGGTGATCAAGGAAGCGGATCGCCTGCGCGAGGAGAAATCGGGTGACGTCATGCAGCTCATCGAAATCAACCGCCTGATCCGAGACGCTCTCTGATGAAGATATCCTTGCGGGCGGGCGAACTGATCTACATCAACGGCGCGGTCATCCGCGTTGATCGCAAGGTCTCCATCGAGCTCGTCAACGACGTCATGTTCCTGCTCGAAGCGCAGGTCATGCAGGCTTCCGACGCCACCACGGCGATGCGGCAGCTCTATTTCGTCGTCCAGCTCATGCTGATGAATCCGACGGACGTCCGGGACCCCATGGCGCTCTACAGGCCGCATCACGCGGCTCTTCTCGCGCTATGCGAGAACCGCGAGATGCTGGACGGGCTTGCCGCCATCGACGAGCTGGTCGGTTCGACCCGCTATTTCGAGGCGCTCAAGCGAATCCGGGCGTTGTTCCCGCTGGAGCAGGCAATCCTGGCCGGCGCCACCACCGAGTCCCCATTCCAGGCTGCCTGACAGCGGAGAGATACATGAACGTCACCAGCGCGACCGACAGCACCAGCAAGACCAGTTCGACCAGCTCGACCTCGTCGAGCAACAGTGTCGACTACAATACGTTTCTTCAGCTTCTCGTCGCCGAGATGAAGAATCAGGATCCGACCAATCCGATGGACACCTCGCAATATATGAGCCAGTTCGCCCAGCTCTCGACGGTCGAGCAGGCCATGCAGACCAACACCAAGCTCGATGCGCTGCTGTCTTCGCAGTCGTTGTCGCAGGCGGACGGGCTGATCGGAAAGACCGTCAGCTTTACCGACTCGACCGGTGCGACCTTCAGCGGCAAGGTCGCGTCCGTCTCCATCAACAGCGACGGCTCGATCGCGACCCTCGAGAACGGCACGAAGGTCGCGGTCGGGCCCGGACTCACGATCAGCCAGTCATGAACGAGCGGGACGCCCTCGATATCGTCCAGGCGGCGATCTGGACGATCATCGTCGCCTCCGGGCCTGCGGTCGGCGCGGCGATGCTGGTCGGCACCATCATCGCGCTGATTCAGGCCCTGACCCAGGTCCAGGAAGTGACGCTGACCTTCGTTCCGAAGATCCTCGTCATTCTCCTGGTCGTCGCCGTGTCCGGCTCCTTCATCGGCGCGCATCTCTCCACCTTCACCGAGATGGTCTATTCGCATATCGAACGCGGCTTCTGATCCGCACCGGTCCACCACCCTCGCGTAAGCTTTGCGCGGCAGATTGCAGGACGGAATCTGCTGCCGGTGACCCATGGCCGATACGTTAGCTGCTAGCCTGCCGACCCCGCGACGACTGGGGGCCGACGCCTTTTTCGCCGGCGGCATCGTGGCCATGCTCACGATCCTGTTCCTGCCGATCCCGCCGATCCTGATCGATCTCGGCCTCGCCTTCTCGATCGCGCTGTCGGCGCTGATCCTGATGGTCGCGCTGTGGATCCAGCGGCCGCTGGATTTCTCGGCCTTCCCGACCGTGCTCCTGATCGCGACAATCCTGCGGCTGGCGCTCAACGTCGCGACGACGCGCCTGATCCTGTCGCGTGGCGGGGAGGGGGAAACCGCCGCGGGCCACGTCGTTGCAGGCTTCTCGAAGTTCGTCATGGGCGGCGACTTCGTCATCGGCCTGATCATCTTCGCGATTCTGGTCACGGTGAACTTCGTCGTGATCACCAAGGGTGCGACGCGTATCGCCGAAGTCGGCGCCCGCTTCACGCTGGACGCCATTCCGGGCAAGCAGATGGCGATCGACGCGGACCTGTCCGCGGGCCTGATCGATGACAAGGAAGCTCAGCGTCGGCGCCGTGAGCTCGAGGAGGAGAGCTCCTTCTTCGGTGCGATGGACGGTGCCTCGAAATTCGTCCGCGGCGATGCCATCGCCGGCCTGATCATCACCGCGATCAACATCTTCGGCGGCATCATCATCGGCGTTACCCATCACGGTCTGACGCTGTCGCGCGCCGCCGACGTCTACACAAAACTCTCCGTCGGCGACGGTCTTGTCACGCAGATGCCGGCACTGATCGTGTCGCTGTCGGCGGGCCTTCTCGTCTCCAAGGGCGGCACCAGGGGTTCGGCGGAGCAGGCCGTGCTGCGGCAGCTCGGTGGCTACCCGCGCGCGGTGTCGGCGGCGTCGTTGATGATGTTCGTGCTCGCCTTGATGCCCGGACTGCCGATGGCACCCTTCGTGCTGCTCGGCAGTGTCATGGCCTTCGTCGGCTACTCGCTGCCGAGGCGGCAGGCGGCACGGGAGAAGAAAGAGCATGCGCGCAAGGCCGACGAACGGGCCCAGACCGAAGCCAAGGACTCCGTCAAGGAATCGCTCAAGACCGCGGAGATCGAGCTGGCGCTCGGCGGCCACCTTTCGGTCCATCTGCTGGGCTCGCGCAACGAGCTTGGGCACCGCGTCGGCAAGATCCGCAAGAAATTCGCCAAGCAATACGGCTTCGTCGTTCCCGAGATCAAGCTCACGGATAATCTGTCGATCGATCCCAAGAGCTATCAGATCCGGATTCACGATACCCGCGTCGCCCACGGCGAGCTGCGGATCGGCGAGGTGTTGGTGCTTGTGGACAAGGATGGCAACCCCGATGTGCCCGGCGAAGAGGTGATCGAGCCCGCCTTTGGCATGAAGGCGCTCTGGGTGACGGAGGCCTTCACCGAAGAGGTCAAGCGGCAGGGCTGCAAGCCCGTCGACAATCTGTCGGTGCTGCTCACGCATATGAGCGAGGTGCTCCGGGCCAACCTTGCCCAGCTGCTGTCCTACAAGGACATGCGGAGCCTGCTCGACCGGCTCGATTCCGAATACAAGCGCCTGGTCGACGACATCTGTCCGTCGCAGATCTCCTATTCCGGCCTGCTGGCGATCCTGAAGATCCTCCTGGCCGAGCGCGTATCGATCCGGAACCTGCATCTGATCCTCGAGGCGATCGCCGAGATCGCGCCCCATGTGCGGCGATCCGAGCAGGTCGCCGAGCACGTGCGCATGCGCCTTGCCCAGCAGATCTGCGGGGATCTGTCCGACAACGGCGTGCTCAACGTCATCCGGCTCGGCAATCGCTGGGACCTGGCGTTCCACCAGAGCCTGAAGCGCGACGCCAAGGGCGACGTCGCCGAGTTCGACGCCGACCCGCGGCTGATCGAGCAGTTCGCGACCGAAGCCAGCGCCGCGATCCGGAAGTTCACCGAGAACGGCACCAGCGTGGTGCTGGCGGTGACGCCGGAAGCGCGCCCCTACGTTCGCATGATCCTGGAGCGGGTGTTCCCGACCCTGCCGATTCTGTCGCATGTCGAGGTGGCGCGCAGCGCCGAGATCAGATCGCTCGGAGCCATATCGTGATCAGCGGTCTCGCCGACAGCGTGCTGGTGACGTTCATCGTGTTCTGCCGCATCGGCGCCTGCCTGATGCTCGTGCCCGGCTATTCCAGCGTCAACGTTCCGGCCCAGGTTCGCCTGTTCGTCGCGCTCGTGACGACGTTCGCGCTCACGCCGATCCTGATCGCCGTCCTGAAACCACTCACGGACAATGCGGCACCGCTGTCGCTCGCGCTCCTGATCTGCTCCGAGCTGCTGGTCGGCAGCGTCATCGGGCTCGGCGGGCGCGTATTCTTCCTCGCGCTCCAGACCATGGTAAGCGTGATGGCGAGTGCGATCGGCCTCAGCAGCATCCCGGGCACGCCGATCGGCGACACCGATCCGGCGCCGGCCCTGGTGCCGTTGATCATGGCGGCCGTCACCACGCTGTTCTTCATGACCGACCAGCACTGGCAGGTCCTGCGCGGGCTGATGAACTCCTACGACGTCTGGCATCCCGGCGACAAGATCGGCGGTAGCATGGCGCTCGATCAGCTCGTCGGCCGCCTGTCCGAGGCGTTCGTGCTGACGCTGCGGATCACCAGCCCTTTCATCGTCTATTCGGTCATCGTCAACCTGGCGGTCGGCCTCCTCAACAAGCTGACACCGGCGATTCCCGTCTATTTCATCTCGGTGCCCTTCGTCCTGTTCGGCGGCTTCCTGCTGCTCTATCTCACCAGCGACGAGCTGCTGACGCAATTCATGCTCGGCGTTTCGTCGTGGCTGGCGGGATGATCGGCATGACATCGCGCGCGGACAAGCTCGGTCGGATGGTCTCGCTCGTGAAGCTCCAGCTCCGGCTGTCCGAATGGCAGCTCGCGCAATTGCGGCAGCAGGAGAGAAGCTTGCAGGATGAGCAGGAATGGCTGGTCGGAACCCTGAACGAGGGGAAGCCGCCGGCGGGGTCATCGAGCGAGTCGATCGCGCGGCGACTGACCAGGGCGAGCGTCGGTGCACGCGCGGTTCAGGCGCAGGCATCGCAGCAGCTCGACCAGGTCCGCTCGGAGAGTCGCCGTGTGAAACAGCTCGAGCAGGTCGCGAAAGCGGCGCTGGCGGACAAGCTTCGCGACGCGGAGAAGCGTTCGCTCGAGGAAATGACGGGGACAAGCCCCACCGTGCGCGACTGGGCGCCACGGCCAGCCAGCCGGAACAAGACATGATCGTGACAGCGACGCCCGACCTCGTTCTCGACGTCCTCGATGCCGCCGATCCCGTGACGCAGCGCGCGGCGACCGCGAAGCTCGATGCGCTGAAGTCCTCCGATGCCGATTTCGCCGCGACGATGGACGCGGAGGTCGGCAAGGCCAAGGCGGCAACCGCCGATCAATCCGCGACGAAGGTTGCCGAGACCCAGTCGACTGCGGTGAACGGGGCGCCGGTGCAGGTGATCAAGGCGCCTGCCTCCGGCGAGGTCTACCGCAAGTTCGAGGCTTTCATCCTCCAGACCTTCGTCGAGACGATGCTGCCGAAGGAATCCGAGGAAGTCTTCGGCAAGGGCACGGCAGGCGGCATCTGGAAGTCGATGCTGGCGGAGCAGCTCGGTGCGCAACTGGCAAAGGGCAAGGGTATCGGCATTGCCAAGCAGCTGGCCGCCTCGAACGCGGCGAAGGCGGAGGCTACGGCGAAGGCCGGATCATGATCAGGGAATGGGTGACAGAAGTTGAGGGGTGAATTTTCTATGCAGGCACAAGATGGCGCGGCGGCCCTGGTGATGGAGCAGCCGGTCGTGGACACCGAGGCGATGACGACGCAAGCTGCGGCCGCCGATGCGCTGTTGCCCGTGCTGTTGCCGAATGTCGGCGGCGAGGTGGCGCCCGAAGGCGCCGATGCGGCGAGATCGGATGAGATGCGCGGCCTGCTGGCGTCGATCCGCCGGCTCGAAAGCATCGTCGAGGAGGAGACGGTCGCGCTCGCGACGGGAAAGAAGATCGATTTCGACGACTTCAGCGCGCGGAAGAGCCGGAGCATGCTGGAATTCGTCCGCCTGATGCGGGCGCGGATGCATCTCGGCGGCGAGGTGGAGATCACCGAGGAAATCCAGCGGCTGCGCGAGAAGCTCGAGCGAAACCGCGCCATCCTCGAGATGCACTACGACGCCGTGCGCGAGGTTGCGGCCATCATCGTCAGGGCGGTCAAGGAGGCCGATTCGGACGGCACCTATAGCGGTCGCGTAGCGCAGGACGCAAAATGATCAGACTGGTGCTGGCCGGACTCTGGGTATGCATCCTCACCGCAGGCACGAGCTATGCCGTGGCCTATTGGAAGGAAAACGGCAGCCCGCTGTCGCCAAAGGACGAATATCTCGACGGGCTGCAATACCAGAAGACGCGTGCGCTGAGCGTGCCGATGGTCGAGAACGGAAACGTGCAGGGCTACATCGTCGCGCGCTTCGTCTACACCGTGGAGGCGCGGACCCTGCACCAGCTCAACGTCCCGCCGGAGCCGTTCGTCGTGGATGAGGCCTTCCGCAGGATCTATGCGGACGAGCGGCTGGATTTCAGGAAGCTCGCCCGCTACGACCTCTCCGTGCTCACGACGGCCATCAAGCAGCGCGTCAACGAGCGGATGCAGGCCGCAGTTGTCCAGGACGTACTGGTCGAGGACTTCAACTACGTCTCGAAAGACGAATTCCAGCAGAAACCGTAGCGCAACGGCGTCTGCGCCGCGAAGCCGGCCAGCGCCCTTCGGTTTCTCTGCCGCTGAAAATGCACCGGCCTCTGCGGGGTGTCTCCGCAGAGGCCGGTGTCGTTTGGTATCGACGTCGTGCCGCGTCAGTTTCCTGCCGGGTACGCCGCCGGGGCGGCATGGGCCCTGTTCAGGAGGATGCCGACCTCGTCGAGATCCTGCATCGGAACGTCGACGGTCTCGCCGGCCGGGATGTTGAGGCGGTACCCGACGTAGCGCCGTGCCACGATCGCGTCGAAGCCGAGGCGGTCACGGAGCTTCTTGCGCAGCTTGCTCACATGGCTCTCGATCACGCTCTCGTCGAAGGTCGCCTCGAAGATACCGTAGACCGCGTTGAAGATCTGCGTCTTGGTGATCCACTTTCCATGGTTGCCGACCATGTATTCGAGAATCCGCAGCTCGCGGCGGGGCAGGGTGAGGGCGCGGCCGCCGATCTCGGGGTCGCGTCCGTTGAAGAAGACCTGGATTCTGGTCTCGCAGGGCCTTGGCAGGTCGCCGACCCTGCGTCGCGCGATCGCGGCCGTTCGGGCCAGGATTTCGCGAAGATGGATCGGCACGTGAACCACGTCGTCGACGCCGGATTCGAAGAGCTCCAGCGTGTTCTTGAGCATTTTCTGGCCGCTCATGGCGATGATGGGAGCCGAAGAGCGCTTGCGCATCGCCCGTGGAAGGCTCCCGCGGGCATCGCAGTCCCCGAGGAGGAAGGCGTCGACCGCTGCCAGATCCGATTCATTGGCGGATTGCAGCCAGTCCCAGAATTCTCCCGAGGAGAAGCCGATCGACGATACACCTTCGCGAACGAGCCCTCCAACGTAGCTGTTCGCGACGCTCTCGCGATCATCAACGATTATATACATCAGTCTTTTCGCCCCTGTTTCGCACTTGTCGCGGCCGGCTGGTTGTTGTGATGCCCCGGCTCGCAACTATGCTGTTTGACGATATTTCCATCCCGCGAACCGTTATTATGGTTTCGATATTCGCGGGCAGCCCTACGCATTCAGTGCCTGCATGTGCAGGCCTGCTACTTCGACTCGATACTGAACGCTTACTGCTTGAGGCTCGGCGGGTGTCTTACGGATCACCTCGCGGAGCGGATTGAGACAGCGACCTAGAACAGTTGTGCCAAGTTGCTCATCGCGTCCGAACACCACTGGACTGTGTCGATCTCCTCGCCTACCGGCGAGAATCACTTGAGTAGGACCGTAACAATTGCCGATTTCCGATCAAGCGCCCGCAACAAAGCGATTGCTACACGTGCTTGATGCTGTTGGTTTGTTTCGAGTTGTTTCTTGATATGTTAAATCGCATCAGTTGATTTTGTTTCCGAACTACTTTCGCGTTGGGGTGGTTCCAAATTTCCGCATCTCCGTAGAATTGCAGCTGTTTTTGTCGGTGCCGCGGGTCAGGCGTTTTGAGGGGTTTTCAACTCCCGATTGACTCCCGCGATCGCGCCCCCGCGTGCGACAATTCGACTCATGTATGGCGAGGCGACTCCAGCTTGGCGAAATCTTGGCGAGTGTGTGTCTTTCGAGTCGCACTTTCGCCTCGTGCATGACGCGTTTGACTCATTCGTGTCGCGCGTGACGAAGAATTTTCGACGCGCACGTTTCAGGCAAGCTTCGGCAACTAGCGTCGTTCGACAGATCGAATGAACGGAGCATTTTCACATGTCGTCCGATGGAAAAACTCGTCCCAACGAGACCGCGGATGTGTCTGCGGCTGCAAAGCCGGCTCCGGAAGCGAGCGACGCAAAGGACAATACGACGCGTACGGCCAAGCCCGCTGCAAGCGCGAGACCGGCGTCGGCGTCTGCGAGTGACGAAGTTCTCGCCAAGGAAGCGCTCGAGGGACTGAAGCGCATTCGCGCCAAGGCGCGCCTCGACAAGATGGCGATACCAAAGCCTGCGCCGACCGTCATGCGCCCGGCCGTGATCGTTGCCAAACCGCCGCCGCCCCGTCCGACATGGGTCGCGCCGCTCGCGACATTGGCGGTCGCCGCGGTTCTCGTGGTCTGTGCCTGCACCGGCGTGATCGCTTATCTCACCACCACGCAGCCGGGCCAGACCAACGCCGCGGCCAATATGGAGATCAGGAACCTGCGCGAGACGGTGGCGCAGCTGCGCAAACAGGTGTCGGGCGTGTCCGAGAACCTGGACGGCCTGCGTACGGCGGTCGATCTCTCGAGCAAGGCGACCAACGACCGCTTCGGCCGGTTTGCCGAGAATCTGGATCGTATCGAGCGGGTGAGTTCGTCCTCGACGGCGAAGCTCGACAGGCTCGCCCTGGCGCAGACCCAGGCTCCGGCGCCTGTTGCCGCGCAGCCTCAGCCGTCGTCGCAGGCCATGCCGATGATGGCCTCGGTCGCAGCGCCCGAGATCACGGGCTCGGTGTCTCCATCCGAGCGCTCGTCGGCGCCGCGCAAGGCGGTCAAGGGCTGGTCGGTCCGTCAGGCCTATGAGGGGATTGCGATCCTGCAAAGTCCGAACGGCGTCGTCGAGGCCGTGTTGGGACAACAGGTGCCCGGCCTTGGCCGCATCGAGGAGATCAGGAGCGAGAACGGCCGCCTCGTCGTGGAGACCAGTGGCGGCGTGGTCTATTCGTCGCGCAAGGCGACGCCGTAGTCCGCGAACCCTGCTATTGGCGGTGATGCTCGAAGCTGGTGCATAGAAGCTCGACCTCGGCCTCCGCGATCGGCGCGCGAAACAGGCGACAGGTGAACTCGACCGTCGTCTTGCTGTCGGATGTCGTGCGGTCCTCCCGGAGGAAGATGCACCGCTTGCAAACATCGGTATGGTGCCGCTGTTCGGCCGCGTCCGATTGATCCAGCACGTGCCGCAGCGTGTCGCGGAAGTGGATCTTGGCGTCATTGTCGAGGACGCCGATGGCGTCGACGAGAACGTTGACGGGGTCCCGCACCAGGAACTTCTTGCCCTGCTGCGTCACGCTCAACATCACCGAGCGCTTGTCCTTGGCCGAGCGCTTTCGCTCCAGATATCCCAGCCGCTCGAGTTCGCTGATGATGAACGAGGCGGTGCCGCGCGTGGTGCCGACATAGCTCGCCAGCGCCGATGGCGTTCTGGAAAACCGGTTGGCGCGGGAGAGGAAGCGCAGCGCCATCCACTCGCGATCGCGCAAGCCGTGCTTGGTGCCCTCGAACCACAGGATTCGCGCGACCTGCTCCAACAATTCAATCGATTCACGAGCCAAAATCATTTCAGTTCCACGTCGGATAAAGCTTTATTCAATTGAGCCTTTGGTAGCGCAATCTGGGTGGGCGATAATGAAGCTCTCGAGCGATCCTTCGCGCGAAGCAGGACCGCTTGCCGCGCCGGGAGCGCGCCTCTCCATTCTGGAGATGGAACTTTCGGACGTGGAACTAGAGCGTCACAAAGAAAGTTCGAGTAAATTGTTCGGCTCAACTCTTCTGAAAATTTCAGTCAAATCACGAAGGCTTGCGCGCGGATTCGGGTCGTGTGCGATGCCTGGGCAACATGATGTGTCGTTGCGGCCGCTGTGGCGCCCATTTGTTGCGGTTGGACGTCTCGAATTGCGCGAAGTTGCGGAGTGACTGCAACGCATGACGGCGTCGGCGCGGATGGGAGAACCGCTTTTTTCAGTTAATGGATGTTGCGTCGCAGTGCGGCCTGACGGTTAAATCGGGCACACGATCGAGCCCAGGGAATGTCCGAGTGCCGCCTGTCCGCAAGGAAGCAAAGCCGTTCAACGTCAAACGCGCAGCACTGGCCGCCACCATCGGCAACATGCTCGAGTTCTACGACTTCATCACCTACAGCTTCTTCGCCATTCAGATCGGGCACACCTTCTTCCCGACACAGAGCGAATACGGCAGCCTGATGCTGTCGCTGGCGACCTTCGGCGCCGGCTTCGTCACACGGCCGATCGGCGGGATCGTCCTCGGCATCTATTCCGACCGGATCGGCAGGCGGCCTGCCATGCTGTTGAGCTTTGCCTTGATGGGGTGTGCGATCCTGACCATCTCGCTGACGCCCTCCTATCATGCGATCGGCATTGCGGCACCGATCATCGTGATCGTGGCACGCATGGCGCAAGGCTTCGCCCTCGGCGGTGAGGTCGGGCCGACCACCGCCTATCTGATCGAGATCGCTCCGCCCGAACACCGGGCGCTGACGGTGGCATGGCAGCCGGCGAGCCAGGAGATCGCCGCGACCGCCGGCGCCCTGGTCGGCGTCATCCTGAGCAAGACGATGGCACCGGAGATGCTCGAGTCCTATGGCTGGCGGGTGGCATTCCTGATCGGGGCCGTCTGCCTGCCGTTCGGGCTCTGGATGCGCCGGACATTGCCGGAGACGATCCCGCATGCTGAAGCCGGTGTCGCAGCGGAAGAACGCACGGGTCACCTCTCGCAGGCTCGGCGTCACCTCGGCGTCATCGCGCTGGCGTTGATGATTTTGGCCAGCGGCACTATCTCGACCTATGTCACGCAATACATGACGACCTATGCGCAGAATACCCTGCATGTGTCGTCGACACTGGCTTTCGCCGTGTCGCTCGTCAGCAACGCCATTCAGTTCGTCGGCGCACTGGTCGGCGGATGGCTCGCCGATCGTCTCGGCCGCAAGCCGGTCATGATCTGGCCGCAGCTCGCAACCCTCCTGCTGACCTATCCGGTCTTCCTGTGGATCGTTCATGCGCCGGGCGCGCCGTCGCTCCTGGTCGGCTTCGGCGTGCTATCGATCATCGGCTCGCTGCCGTTCACCGCGTTCTACGCGACTTTCACCGAGGCGCTGCCGCAGAACATCCGCGGCGGCGTGTTCGCCACCGTCTATGCGGTCGCGATCGCGAGCTTCGGCGGCACGGCGCAGCTCGTGGTCACCTGGCTGCTCCACGTCACCGGCAATCCGCTGGCGCCGGCCTGGTATCTGCTGCTAGCGGCGATCGTCGGCCTGGTCGCGATGAGCCTGATGCCGGAAACTGCGCCGGTGAAGAGGCGCGAAGCCTGATGGCGACGGTGCTCGCAGGCTGGTGATTTGCGTTTCGCCGGCAACTGTTGACGATGCGCCGGCTGAAGGATCAGGGCCACGCATCAGGAAGGATAGATCGATGAGTATCGAAACCACCATGACATCCGACGTCGTCGGGCTGACCAAAGTCGCTCCGGTCTCGCGTCGCGGATTCATGAGCGCCACCGCGGCCGTGGCTGCCGGCTATACGCTTGCGGCCGGGCCGGTCCGCGCCGAGGTCATCACGACGGACACCAATGGTCTCCAGACCGGCGACGCCAAGATCAAGGTCGGCTCCGAGGAGATGCCTGCCTATTTTGCCCGCCCCGCCGGCAATACCAAGGCGCCGGTGATCATCGTGGCGATGGAGATATTTGGCCTGCACGAATACATCAAGGATGTGACCCGGCGTCTCGCCAAGCTCGGCGCGTTCGCCGTTGCGCCCGACTATTACTTCCGTAAGGGCGTTGACCTGACCAAGGTCACCGAGATCAAGGACCTGCTGGCGGTCGTCAATGCCAAGCCGGACGCGGAGTTGCTGTCCGATCTCGATGCCACGGTGGCGTGGGCGGGATCGCAGAGCGGCGACACCGCGAAGCTCGGCATCATCGGCTTCTGCCGGGGCGGGCGCACCGTCTGGGAATATGCCGCGCACAACGGCGCCCTCAAGGCCGGTGTCGCCTTCTACGGTCCGCCGGTCGATGCCCCCAATCCGCTGTGGCCGAAGAGCCCGCTCCAGCTTGCGCCCGAGATGAAGGCGCCGGTGCTCGGCCTCTATGGCGGAGCCGATACCGGCATCCCCGTTGCGCAGGTCGAGCAACTCAAGGCGGCGCTCGGGCAAAACGAGAAGACGGCCGAATTCAAGATCTATCCGGATGCCCCGCACGGCTTCCATGCCGACTACCGCGGCAGCTACCGCAAGGACGCGGCCGAAGATGCCTGGAAGCGGGCGCAGGCCTGGTTCAAGAAGAACGGCGTGCTGAGCTGACGCCGCGTTTCGAGGGGCGGCCGCAACGGCCGCCCCAATCTGGTCGGCGTGTCCAGGAGGGGCACGTTCGGATACAACGGAACTGTCTTTGCCTTATCGTCCTTCGCCCGCGTTCCACAGCGCATCCAGGCCGTGCCGATAGGTCGGATAGGCGAAGCTCACGCCGAGCTCGCGCTTCGCCCGCGCGTTGGAGACACGGGCGTTGCCGGCATAGAAGCTGCGGGCCATCACCGACATCTCGGCCGTCTCGAACGCTTCTTCGGCTGGCGCTGGAATGCCCATCAGCTTCGCCGCATAGGCGATCACGTCCTGCGGTGGCGCGGGCTCGTCGTCGCAGACGTTCCACGTGCCGCCGCCCCGATGGCGCACCGCGGCCATGATCGCGCTTGCGATGTCATCGACATGGATGCGGTTGAAGACCTGTCCCGGCTTGACGATGCGGCGGGCCGAACCCGCGCGAAGCGTCGCCAGCGCGTTGCGGCCGGGGCCGTAGATGCCTGCAAGCCGCAGGATCGCGACGTCGCCGCGCCCCGTCTCCATCCAGGCCTGCTCCGCCGCGAGCCGCATCCGCGTGCGGTCGAGCGCGGCCTGCGGTGGCGTGCTCTCGTCGACCCATGCGCCGCCGTGGTCGCCGTACACGCCGAGCGTGGACAAATAGATAATCTTCCGGCGACGGCCCGATGCCAGTGCCTCTGCGTACGCCGTGATGGCGGGATCGCCATGGCTCCCGGGCGGGATCGATACAACAAGAACGTCGGCGTCGCGAACGCGCTCGATCGTCTCGCCGTCCGGATCGCTGCCGGAAAACGCGTGCGCCTCGATGCCGGCGAGACCTTCCCGCTTCGCGGGATCGCGCACCGTGCCGGCGACGTGCGAGAACGCGCCGCCGAATCTGCGGACGAAATGCCCTGCGCTATAGCCGAAGCCGAGGATGAAGAGCCGCATGCGTCTGCCGTGCTGGTCGGAGTTCCGGTCGCGCCGCTGCGCGCATCTCTGCTCATAAGAGATTTTTGGGTCCGGCAAAAGATATTGCAATTTTACTCGCCTGCCTCCGCGGGCGATGCTCGCTTGTCACAGGGGCGTCAGAAGGGAAGCCGATCATGCAGGCGGAAGCGCCCGCCGTAGCGCTATGCGACGCCGTGGAACTGATCCGGCGCGCCAGCGCGCTGATCTTCGATGTCGACGGCACCATGGCCGAGACCGAGGAGCTGCATCGGCAGGCCTTCAACGAGGCCTTCGCGCGCGGCGGGCTCGGCTGGCAGTGGGATCGTGGCGTCTACAAGGACCTGCTGCGGGTGACGGGCGGCAAGGAGCGGATCCGCGCCTACCATGCGAGGCAGCGGATCGCCCCGCCATTGTCGGATGAGGACGTCGCAGAGCTCCACCGCATCAAGACCGCACGCTATGCCGAACTGGTCGAGACCGGCTGCTGCCCGCTGCGTCCGGGCGTCGCCGACCTGCTGGCGGCGGCGCGGTCGCGCGGCCAGCGGTTCGCGATCGCAACGACCACCTCGCGCGGCAATATCGATGTGCTGCTGTCGCGGGCGCTGGGCACGCGCTGGGCCGCGGACTTCGACGCCATCGTCGCCGGTGACGACGTGCGGCACAAGAAACCCGCGCCGGACGTCTATCTCGAAACCCTGGCGCGGCTGGAGCTGGACGCTTCCGATTGCGTCGCGATCGAGGATTCCGCCAACGGCCTGATCGCGGCCTCGCGCGCCAGCATTCCCGTCGTGATCACCCGCAGCATGTTCTTCCGGGACGATGATTTCACCGAGGCGCGGTTCGTGCTGGACGATCTGTCGGCACTTGGATGAGGTCGCCAACTAAAAAAACTGACAAACAACCCCATGCACAGTAGATCACGCCGGCGGTCAGTGGACGCGGTGACTCGGGCTATCGTCTTCAGCCTGCTCGACAATCTGCGCAATCGGGCTCGACTGGTGGTGCACGAGGCGCCAGTCGCCACCAACGCGGCGGAAATGGTTGGAGGCGGCCAGCGCGGTGCCGTCGACGATCTCGATGCAGAGCACGCGCGCGCTGTCGCCGTCGATGATCGCCTGCGGCTCGGCACAGACGATCTGCGGCCGCTCCGGATTTTGCAGGATGTCGCGCCAGCTGCCGATCACCGTGGCGCGCCCGATGATGGCCGGCCAGCCGGGATGGATGCAGGAGATGGCGTCGTCATCCGCCCACATCCGTTCCATGCCGTCGAAGTCGCCGGTTGAGAAGGCGGCGTAGAAGGCCGCGTTTGCGGCGATGACCTTGCTGTCCTTTGCCATGGCTCTCGGGTGAGGCAATGACAGGCAAAAATCAAGCGCGACTTCCGTCGACTTTGCGTTCGATTTGGACCGCAGTGCAGCATTGCTGCCCGCTTTGTGGTCACGTGGAGACGTGCGTCTCGACCGCCCGCCGCGCGCCGTCCGCATAGAGACGGCCGAGCGCCGCGGTCACGGCTTCGCGCAGGCGCGGTTCGGCGCCGAGCGGCCCGAACACCTGTCCGACGCCGAGCAGCGCGGGCGCCAAGCGCTCGGCAACGGGACCCGCCTCGCGCGCCAGCGCCGCGAATTCGCCGGCGAGCGGATCGCGCACGTCGATCGCGCGGCCCTGTTCGTCGGTGGCCGTGACGTAGCGCATCCAGCCCGCCACCGCGAGCGCATGGGTCGCGATCGGCAAGTTCTGGCGCAGGCGGTCCTGCATCGCGCCAAGCAGGCGCTGTGGCAGCTTTTGCGAGCCGTCCATCGCGATCTGCCAGGTGCGGTGATGCAGCGCCGGATTGGCGAAGCGCCTGAGCAGCGAGGCGCGGTAGGCGGCAAGGTCGGTGCCTGATGGCATGGTCAGCGTCACCGCGGCCTGTTCCATCACCTGCGCGGCAAGACGCGCGAAATGCGGATCCAGCATGGTATCGGCGATGGTCTCGTAGTCGGCGAGATAGCCGAGATAGGCGAGCGCCGAATGACTGGCGTTGAGCAGCCGCAGCTTCATCAGCTCGAACGGCTTGACGTCGGCGACGAGCTCGACGCCTGCAGCCGCGAGATCAGGCCGGCCCGCGCAAAAGCGGTCCTCGACCACCCATTGCGTGAACGGCTCGGTCATCACCGGCCAGGCGTCGCGCACGCCGAGCGCAGCGGAAACCGCTTCGCGGTCGGCCTCCAGCGTCTCCGGCACGATGCGGTCGACCATGGTGCAGGGGAAGGCGGCGTTATCCGCGATCCACTTGCCGAGGTCCTTCGACCGCAGCGCCGCGAACTGCGTCACGATGCGCTGCACGGTGTGGCCGTTGGCGGCGAGATTGTCGCAGCACAGCACGGTGAAGGGCGGAAGACCTTGCGCCCGCCGCCGCGCAAGCGCGGCCACGATGAAGCCGGGCGCCGAGCGCGGCGCGTCGAAATTGTTCAGATCGTGCACGACGTCCGGATGCCGCTCGTCGAGATCGCCGGTCTGCGGCGTGTGGCAATAGCCTTTCTCGGTGACGGTGAGCGAGACGATGCGGATGGCGGGATCGGCCATCCCCTGGACCAGCCGCGCCGGGTTCTCGCGCGCGACGACGCTGTCGAGCAGCGCGCCGATGACGCGGTGCTCGGTGCCTTCGGCCGCGCGCACGGCGACGGTGTAGAGATGGTCCTGCGGCGCGAGGGCGTCGCGCGTATCCGGACTGCGCAGGCTGGCGCCAACGATGCCCCAGGCGGTGGCGCCGGCGGCAAGGCAATCGTCGATGACGACGGCCTGATGGGCGCGATGAAAGGCCCCGAGGCCCAGATGCACGATGCCGGGCGTGACGCCCGAGCGGTCATAGGCCGGACCGCGAATGGCCGGCGGCAGCCGGTCGAGATTGGCGCAGCCAAGGCGCATGGTCGTCTCTCCCCTTGTTTTGCCGCTGCTTGACATGGCGCCCGTGCTCGGTCAATGCTGCGGTCAATTGGTAAGGCCAATTATCCAAAATTGGCGGGCCGCCGGGAACCGACCGGCGCGGCCCTTTCGGGGAGGCCAGCGTGCCGCTGGAAGCTGTGGAGGCGAGACGGCTCTATCGCCAGGTCGCCGATCAATTGCGAAGCCTGATCGACAGCGGTGAATACGCGGTCGGCAGCCGCTTGCCGACCGAACGCGAGCTCGCCGAGCAGCTCAAGGTCTCGCGGCCGACGGTGCGCGAAGCCCTGATCGCGCTCGAAGTCGAGGGCCGTGTCCGTATCCGTGTCGGTTCCGGCATTTATGTGATCGATCCCGCGGGCGTCGCGACGACCCTTCCTGCCGCCGTGGTCATCGAAGGCCCGTTCGAGCTGCTGCGTGCCCGCGAATTTCTCGAAAGCGCCATTGCCGAGCAGGCCGCGCGCGTGGCGACGAAGGATGACGTCGCCCGCATCGACGCAGCCCTGGTCGCGATGGAGAACGTCGAGCATCCCGGCGAAGCCTCGATGATCCACGACCGCGCCTTCCATGTCGCGATCGCCGGGAGCCTCGGCAATGCCGTGCTGGTGCGCGTGGTCGGCGAACTGTTCGATCAGCGCCTCAATCCCTATTTCGCGCAGCTCGCACATTATTTCGAGAACCCGGGCACGTGGCGCACCGCGCTCGACGAGCACCGCACCGTGCGCGACGCGATTGCAGCGCACGATCCGCAGGCCGCGCGCGAGGCGATGCGCGATCATCTGGTGCGCTCCCAGGAGCGCTTTGCGCAGAATTTTGGCGCCGAGACCGCGGCTGGATCGTCCTCGGAACGGGGCCGGACCGCGCGATCACCGGCAAAGCCGTCAAAACCAGAACAAGCGCCGAAGAGGCAGGCCAAAAAACAGGTCAAGAGCGGCACTGCGCGGCGGCGATGACATTGGGCGGTCCACCTCAGCTTCGGGGTGGGCGAACAAGAAGCAGACTTAAACGATGGAGGAAAAGTCAGTGTTGAAAAAGATGACGATGGTGCTGGCGGTCTCGGCCGCGGCAATGTGTGCGACGACCCATGCCGGCATGGCGCAGACCAAGCTGAAATGGGCCCATGTCTACGAGACCTCGGAGCCGTTCCACACCGCTTCGGTCTGGGCCGCGCAGGAGATCGGCAAGCGCACCAACGGGCGCTATACGGTCGATGTTTATCCGGCGTCCCAGCTCGGCAAGGAAGCCGACATCAACCAGGGCCTCTCGCTCGGCTCGGTCGACATCATCATTTCCGGCTCGAGCTTTGCGGCCAAGAGCTTTGCGCCGATCGGCGTGACTTATTACCCCTACACCTTCCGCGATGCGGACCATCTCCTTGCCTACACCAAGAGCGACATCTTCAAGGAACTCGCCAAGGGTTATGAGGACAAGAGCGGCCACCACATCGTCGCCGTCACCTATTACGGCGTGCGCCAGACCTCGTCGAACAAGCCGATCAAGAGCTGCGCCGACCTCAAGGGCCTGAAGATGCGCGTGCCCGACGTTCCGGCCTATCTGGCGATGCCGCGCGCCTGCGGCGCCAACACCGCGCCGATCGCGTTCGCCGAAGTCTATCTCGCGCTCCAGAACGGCACCGTCGAGGCGCAGGAGAACCCGCTGACCACGATCGAGGCCAAGAAGTTCTACGAGGTGCAGAAGCACATCGTGCTGACCGGCCACATCGTCGACCACCTCAACACGGTGGTGGCGGGCGCGCTTTGGAAGAAGCTCAGCGACGAGGACAAGAAGATCTTCACCGACGTTGCGCAGGAGGCCGCTGCGAAAGCGACCGCGGAGATCAAGCAGAACGAGGCCAAGCTGGTCGCCTTCTTCAAGGACAAGGGCCTGACCGTGACCGAGGTCGACAAGAACGAGTTCCGCGACACCGTGCTGAAGAACGTCGCGTTCGAGACGTTTGGCTATCGCAAGGCGGATTGGGAACGGATTCAGGCGGTCAAGTAATTCACGCCGTCATTCCGGGGCTCGCGAAGCGAGAACCCGGAATCTCGAGGTTCCGGGTTCGACGCTGACGCGTCGCCCCGGAACGACGATTTGGAGAGAGGTAACCCCATGTCGACCGCCGAAATACACCGGCAGATCACTGCGGACGAGATCGCCCATACCTTCGAGGAGGAGGCGGCGCCGAAGGTCGATCTCGGCGTCTACGCTTTCGAGGACTGGGTGGCGCTGGCGATCTTCTGGGTGATGGCGCTCGCCGTCTTCCTCCAGTTCTTCACCCGCTACGTGCTCAACGACAGTTATGCCTGGACCGAGGAGATCGCGACCTATTGCCTGATCGGCGTGGTCTTCATCGGCTCCTCGATGTGCGTGCGGCTGTCGCGGCATATCCAGGTCGACCTGATCTACCGCTATTTGCCGCATCTCGTGGCGCGCGCGCTGTCGACGGCGATCGACCTGATCAGGATCGCTTTCTTCGGCTACGCCATCAAGCTGGTCTGGGTCTACATCCAGATCATCGGCGATGAATCGATGACCACGATCAATCTGCCCAAGGACTACGTCTATTACGCCGTGCTGGCCGGCTTCGTGCTGATGTTCGTGCGCTCGGTGCAGGTGGCCATACAACATTTGCGACAGGGCTACTCGATCCTCGAACGTCCCGGCGCCTACGACGGCTTTGAAGGGTAAAGTCATGCTGCTGTTGCTTGGTGGATTTCTCCTCCTGATGCTGCTCGGCGTTCCCGTGGCGATCGCCATGGCTGCGTCGTCGCTGCTCTACATTCTGGTCAGCGGCGTGACGCCCGATGTCACGCTGGCGCAGCGCATGATCGCCGGCGTCGAGAGCTTTCCGCTGCTCGCCGTGCCGTTCTTCATCCTGGCCGGCAACCTCATGAACATCGCCGGCGTGACCGGACGCATCTACAAATTCGCCGTTGCTCTGGTCGGCTGGATGCGCGGCGGCCTCGGCCACGTCAACATCATCGGCTCGGTGATCTTCTCCGGCATGTCCGGCACGGCGATCGCGGATGCCGCCGGTCTCGGCACCATCGAGATCAAGGCGATGAAGGACCACGGCTACTCCACCGAGTTCTCGGTCGGCGTCACCGCGGCCTCCGCGACGCTCGGGCCCATCATCCCGCCGTCGCTGCCCTTCGTGATCTACGGCATGATGGCCAACGTCTCGATCGGCGCGCTGTTCCTGGGCGGCGTCATCCCCGGCATCGTGATGACACTGCTGATGATGGCGACCGTCACCTACTTCGCGCACAAGAACAAATGGGGCAGCGATACGCCGTTCTCCTGGCCGCAGCTCGGTTCGGCCGGCCTCGAGATCGCCATCGTGCTCGCTTTCCCGCTCACGATCTGGCTGATGGTGGTTGCCGGCATGTCGACCAACATGGCGGTCGTCATCGGGCTCGGCGTGCTGCTCGCGATCGACTGGTACTTCGACTTCTCGGCGGTGATGGCGCTGATGGCGCCGGTGATCCTGATCGGCGGTATGACGCTCGGCTGGTTCACGCCGACGGAGGCCGCGGTTGCCGCCGTGATCTGGTCGCTGTTCCTCGGCCTCGTGCGCTATCGCACCATGACGCTGAAGACGGTGGCGAAGGCGACCTTCGACACCATCGAGACCACGGCCTCGGTGCTGTTCATCGTGACAGCTGCGTCGATCTTCGCCTGGCTGCTGACGGTGTCGCAGGCAGCCCAGATGCTGTCGGACTGGATGCTCAGCATCACCCACAACAAATGGGTGTTCCTGGCGCTCGCCAACGTCCTGATCCTGTTCGTGGGTTGCTTCATCGACACCACGGCGGCGATCACCATCCTCGTGCCGATCCTGCTGCCGATCGTGCTCAAGCTCGGGATCGATCCGATCCATTTCGGCCTGATCATGACGCTGAACCTGATGATCGGCCTGCTGCATCCGCCGCTCGGCATGGTGCTGTTCGTGCTCGCCCGCGTGGCAAAGCTCTCGGTCGAGCGCACGACGGTGGCGATCCTGCCCTGGCTGGTGCCGCTGATGGTGGCGCTGATCGCGATCACCTACATTCCCGAACTGACCCTCTGGCTGCCTAAATATATGGGACTCTCCAAATGACCTCGACCGCTCTCGCTGCAACCCTGTTCGGCCCCGAAGATCTGCGCATGATCGAGCATCCGCTCGACAAGCTGGCATCGGGCATGGTGCGCATCCGCTTCGGCGCCGGCGGCATCTGCGGTTCGGACATGCACTATTTCCGCCATGCCCGGACCGGCGATTTTGTCGTGAAGTCGCCGCTGGTGCTGGGACACGAGATTTCGGGCGAGGTCGTGGAGATCTCCGGTCCCGCGGCGAACCTGAAGGTCGGCGACCGCGTCGCCGTCAACCCGTCGCGCTGGTGCGGCCATTGCGTCGCCTGCCGCGAGGGCCGGCCGAACCTCTGCGAGAACATCTATTTCATGGGCTCGGCCTCGAAGACGCCGCACATGCAGGGTGGCTTCGCCAATTACTTCGATGCGGTCCCGGCGCAGTGCGTGAAGATCCCCGACCATGTGTCCTATCAGGCCGCGGCGTTGGCTGAACCGCTCGCGGTCTGCCTGCACGCGGTCGCGCGCGCCGGCAACATCGAGGGCAAGCGCGGCATCATCTTCGGCGCCGGCCCGATCGGGCTCTTGACCATGCTTGCTGCGCACCGCGCCGGCATGGCCGACATCACGGTGGCCGACATCGCGCCGGCGCCGCTCGCCTTTGCGACCCGGCTCGGCGCCTCGCATGTCGAGAACGTCTCGGCTGGCGAAGAAGGTCTGAAAGCGCAGGCCGCCTCGCGTCCCTACGATGTCGCGTTCGAGGTCTCGGGCACGGCCGCCGGCCTTGCCAGTGCGATCGGCATCGTCCGGCGTGGCGGCGTGGTGGTGCAGATCGGCAATCTGCCAGGTGGCCAGATCCCGACGCCGTCGAACGCCGTGATGGCGAAGGAGATCGACCTGCGCGGCTCGTTCCGCTTCGGCTTCGAGTTCATGACCGCGGTGGAACTGATCGGCGCCGGCAGCGTCGACGTGCTGTCGCTGGTCACCGCCGAGCGGCCGCTGTCGACCGCGCCGGACGCGCTGCGGCTGGCGCTCGACCGCTCGCAGAGCGTCAAGGTCGTGCTGACCGCGAACTGATCCGGGAGACTATTCATGATGCTAGAGGGATGGCGCTGGTACGGGCCGGATGATCCGGTATCGCTCGACGATGTCAGGCAGGCTGGGGCGACCGACATTGTCTCGGCGCTGCATCAGGTGCCGATTGGCGAAGTCTGGACGCGCAAGGCGGTCGAGGAGCGCAAGAACTTTATCGAGCGCGGCCAGCCCGGCCGCTCGCAACTGACCTGGTCGGTGGTGGAATCGATTCCGATCCCCGACGACGTCAAGCGTCTCGGGGCCAAAGCGACGAAGTCGATCGAGGCGTGGATCGCGAGCCTGGAGGCGGTCGCCGCGTCCGGCATCAAGATCATCTGCTACAACTTCATGCCCGTGGTCGACTGGTGCCGCACCGATCTGGAATGGGAGCTGCCGAACGGCGCCCGCGCCATGCGCTTCGACCAGGACCGCTTTGCCGCCTTCGAGCTGCACATTTTGAAGCGCCCGGCCGCCGCGCAGGAATATTCACCGGAGCAGCAGGCGCGCGCGAAAAAACTGTTCGACAAGATGAGCCAGGCGGACATCGACTACCTCATCATGACGATCGCCAGTGCGTTGCCGGGCTCGACCACCGAGCCGATGACGATCCCGCAATTCCGCGACCGGTTAGAGACCTATCGCGACATCACGCCGGTGATCCTGCGGCAGCACCTCGCCGAGTTCCTGGGGCGCGTCGCACCTGTCGCTGAGCAGCTCGGCGTCTCGCTGACGCTGCATCCCGACGATCCGCCGCGGCCGCTGTTCGGGCTGCCGCGCATCGCCTCCAGCGCGGATGATTATCAGGCGCTGTTCGATGCCGTGCCGTCGAAGGCCAACGGCATCTGCCTGTGCACGGGCTCGCTCGGCGTGCGGCCTGAGAACAACCTGCCAGAGATGGCCGAACGCTTCGGCCCGCGCATCGCCTTTGCGCATCTGCGCGCGACCAAGCGCGAGGCCGACGGCCTGTCGTTCTATGAGTCCGATCATCTCGACGGCGACGTCGACATGGTCGCCGTGCTCAAGGCGCTGCTGAAGGAGAACGCCCGGCGTTCGCCCGACAAAAGAATCGTCTTCCGCCCCGATCACGGCCACCGCATGCTCGACGATCTCGCCGCCACCAAGCGCACCAATCCCGGCTACACCGCGATCGGCCGCCTGCGCGGCCTCGCCGAGCTCCGCGGCGCCATCCGCGCGATCGAACATCACTGACCCCGTGATGGAAGGACTCTTCGCCTCTCCCCGCTTGCGGGGAGAGGCCGGATTGCATCGAAGATGCAATCCGGGTGAGGGGGACTCTCCGCGAGTTCAATTCTCACTGTGATTGCGGACGCAGCCCTCACCCCGACCCTCTCCCCGCAAGAACGGGGAGAGGGAGCACCACATCCGCCTAATAGCACGCCGCCAGCGCGCCGAGCTTCGGATAGAGCCGGTTGATCGCCGCGATCTCGCTTTGCATCTGCGCGATGATCCAGTCGCGGATTTCGGCGGCAATCGGGCGCATCGGCCGGTTGCGCGGCGGCAGGAATTCGCAGATGCGGCGCGTGGTGGTGAGCGTGTCGGAGGCCGGCACCAGCGCGCCGGTCAAGAGCCAGTGCGAGGCGACCGTCAGCCAGCCCAGCGCGATGCCCTGGCCAAGAAGCGCAGCCTGCATCACGACGGCATAGTCGGTGAAGCTCAGCGCCTTGGCCGCGCCGCGGCGCCCGGTGAGAAGCGATGCGTAATCCGCGGCCCAGTCGCCGGGCGTCTCGGCGAGGCGGATGATGGTGTTGCCCTCGGCGGGATCGGTCGCGCCGAGATAGGCGGGGCTGCACATCGGCAGCATCACTTCCTTCATCACCAGCGTGCCGCCGGATGACGGCTCGTCGCGGTCGCGGAAGCGCATCCCGAGATCGACATTCTCCACCGGCCCGCGCAGCGCGCCGGAGATCAGCTGGAAGCGCAGATCGACCTCAGGAAACTGGCGCTGCAGCTTGTCGATGCGCGGCATCAGCCAATGCGTGGTGAAGGCGGAGGAGACCGACAGCGTCACCGTCTCGGTGCCCTTGCGGCGCCGCTCGATCTCGACGAGGCCGCTCTCGATACTGCGAAAGCCTTCGAGCACGCGGCGATACAAAAGCTCGCCCTCCTCGGTGAGCACCGCGCGGCCAGCCGTGCGATCGAACAGGCGGACGCCGAGATGCTCCTCGAACTGTCCGAGCATCCGGCTCACCGCCGGTTGCGTCACGTTCAGTTCGGCGGCAGCAGCCGTGAAGCTGCCATTGCGCGCCGCTGCGTCGAAGACGAACAGGGCGTTACTGGAAGGCAGCATCCGGCGCAGCTCGGGCATAACGCCATGTTATGGGCGCGGTGAGAATTTGGCAATTGCTGAGTTTTGCCAAGTCTGGTGTCATTGGCATGACAGCCCAAAGACAGGGGCTTCGAGCGAAGGATTGGTTGCAGTGCACGCTGCAACCAGGAGTGCTCCAAATCCCTGTCTATAATGCAGGCTTATGGCGCGCAGTGAGGCACGCCGGCTGAGGACATGGCGAGGTCGATCGTTGGACAAACGAGCGGAAAGCGTCGAGATCAGGTCCGCGAGCAAGGCTTACGGCGCGGTTCGCGCCCTCGACGACGTGTCCCTCAATGTCGGCGCCGGTGAGTTCGTCTCGCTGCTCGGCCCCTCCGGTTCCGGCAAGACCACGCTGCTCGGCATTTTGGGCGGCTTCATCCTGCCATCGTCAGGCACTATCCTGTTCGGCGGCCGCGACGTCACTTACATGCCACCGCACAAGCGCGACATCGGCGTCGTGTTCCAGAACTACGCGCTGTTCCCGCACATGAGCGTCGGCGAGAACGTCGCCTTCCCCTTGCGCGCGCGCCACCTGCCGAAGGCGAGCTGGCCGGACAAGGTGCGCGCCGCGCTGGCGATGGTCGGCCTTGCCGGCTACGAGGAACGCGGCATCGCGCAGCTCTCCGGCGGCCAGCGCCAGCGCGTGGCGCTCGCACGCGCCATGATCTTCGAGCCGCGGCTGATCCTGATGGACGAGCCGCTCTCCGCGCTCGACAAGCAGCTCCGCGAATCCATGCAGATCGAGTTGCGTGCGCTGCACCGGCGCATCGGCGCCACCATCATCTACGTCACCCACGACCAGCGCGAGGCGCTGACCATGAGCGACCGCGTCGCCGTGATGAAGGACGGCCGGCTGATCCAGATCGACGAGCCGGCGCGCCTGCACGACCATCCCGCCGATTCCTTCGTTGCAAGCTTCATCGGCGAGGCGACGATGTTGCCGGTCCGCCGCGTCGATGCCTCCAGTGTCGCGCTCGGCAACGCCCTGTTGCGTAGTGCCCGCGCCATTCCCGACGGCGATGCCCTGATGCTGGCCGTACACAGCGAGAAGCTGCTGATCGACGACGGCGCGCAGGATGCCGCCTGCAACCGGCTCAGCGGCACCGTCACCGACATCGTCTACCAGGGCGAAAGCCTGCGCATTTTCCTGGCGCTCGAAGGCGGGATCGCGCTCAGCCTGCGCCAGCCGAGCTACCACCAGGCCTACAGCCGCATCCCGCCGCTCGGCGGCAACCTCACCGTCACCCTCCACCCCGAGGACACCATCGTCGTGCCCAGGGTGGGGGACTGAACTTAAGCCCAGTCCAACCCGAGAGAAGAGACCAAAATGTCGTCCCAAGCCGCGTTCAGCAATTTCAAGGTCCTCACCTTCGACGTCGTCGGCACCTTGATCGATTTCGAGACCGGCGTGCTCTCCGCGGTGCGCAGGATCTCGGGCAAGTCGCCAGCCGAGCTCAGCGACGAGCAGATCTTCGAACCCTACAAGCGCGGCCGCGACAAGCACTATGAGCGCTCCAGCGAGGCGATGTTCCACGTCTACCGCCATCTCGCCAAGGAGCTCGGATTGCCTTCCGACGATGCGTCCTGCGACGTCTTCCAGCTCTCGGTGCTTCGCTGGGGCCCGTTCGCGGATTCGGTCGAGGCCTTGAGGCGCCTGCGCACGAAATTCCGTCTGGTTGCGATGACCAATGCGGACCGCGTCGCGCTCTCGTGTTACGCGCACGCGCTCGGCAATCCCTTCGACGACACCGTCTGCGCCGACGACACCGGCGTTGCCAAGCCGAACCCGGAATTCTTCGCCTACAACAAGGGCCGCCAGTCGGCCTTCGGCTACAAGCAGTCCGACATTCTCCACGTCGCGCAGAGCCAGTACCACGACATCGGGATCGCGCGGAAGCTCGGCTACAAGGTGTGCTGGATCGAGCGCCGCCAGGGCATCGCCGGTTTCGGTGGCACGCCGGCGGTGGAGACGCTGACCAAGCCGGACTTCCATTTCCCGACGCTGAAGGCGCTCGCCGACGCCGCCATTGGGCCGGCGGCGTAACGCATGAGTGGCAGCATGACACGGAACTGGAGCGCGCTGCCATCGGCCAATTCGCTGTGGGAAGCCACGGCGGAACCGGCGCGCGAATTTCCGGTCCTGTCGGGCGAGCAGCAGGCGGACGTGGTGATCATCGGTGCGGGCTACACGGGCCTGTCCGCAGCGCACCACATCGCCAAAAGCGGGCTTGCCCCTGTCGTGCTCGAGGCCAACCGCCCCGGCTGGGGCGCGAGCGGGCGCAATGGCGGGGTGATCACCGCAAAGTTCCGCCTGTCGTTTCGCGAAATCGACGCCGTGCACGGCCGCGCCATGGCGCGGCGCATGTACGAGATCGCGCATGAATCCACCGACATCGTCGAGGAGCTGGTGTCCGAGTTCGGCATCACCAGCGCCGCGTTGACGCGCGCAGGCCAGGTCAAGGCCGCGCACAACGAGACGACCTTGAGGGCCGCGATCGACGAAGCCAATTGGATGACGCGCGAGATGGGCGATGTCGAAGTCCGCATCCTCGACAAGCGCGGGGTACGCGAGGAGACCGGCTCGGACACCTTCGTCGGCGGCGTGCTCAATCCCGGCTCGGGCGGCATTCATCCGCTGAACTATCTGCGCGGCCTCGCCGACGGCGTGGCGCGCCGCGGTGTCTCCATTTTCCAGGAATCGCCGGTGCTCAAGCTGAGGCGAGAGCAGGGCGGCATCGTCGCGGAGACGCCGAATGGCGCCGTGCGCGCGAAGCAGGCGATCATCGCCACCAACAGCTACTCGGACCTCACCAGCGCCACCGCGCAGATGCAGCGCACGCTGATCCCGTTCCGCAGCGCCATGGTCGCAACGGAAAAACTGCCGCGCAATCTCGCCGGAAAGCTGATGCCGACCGGGCGCACCTATACCGAGACCAAGCGCATGATGCGCTGGTTCCGCATGGTCGATAACCGCGTCATTTTTGGCGGCCGCGGCGCGTTCGGCAAAGAGGACTCTGAAGCCGCGTTCGACGCTTTGCGCAAGGCGATGGTCGGCATCTTCCCTGATCTCGCCGATGTCCCGCTCGCCTACAAATGGTCGGGCCTGGTCGGCATGACGCTGGACTCGGTGCCGCATATCGGCCGGCTCGACGATCGCACGCTGTTCTCGATGGGCTACAACGGCGCCGGCGTTGCGATGTCGAGCCTGATGGGGCGCTATCTCGCCGCCTTCGTGCGCGGCGAGACGCCCGACGTCGGGCTGCTCGACGCGCGGCGCATGAAGGCGATTCCGTTCTATCCGCTGCGCGAGCCCGCCGTGCGCATGGTCGCCGGCTGGTACCAGTTTCTCGATGCGATCGGTCAGTGAGATCCAGTTTGGCGACAGAGGAGGTGAGGATGACGATACGGCACTTCAGATTTGGCTACGCCCTGTTGGGCGCTTCGTGCGGTGCGATTGCGTTGGCCGGCACCGCGGCCAACGCCGCCGAACAGATCACCTTCGTCTCGCAAGGCGGCGCCTATCAGCAGGCGCAGACGGTGGCGATCCTCGATCCTTCCGCCAAGAAGCTCGGCATCACCATCAACCAGGATTCCATCCCCGACGCCTGGCCCGCGATCAAGACCCAGGTCGGCAGCGGCAAGCCGATCTGGGACGTTGTCGACACCCCCACTGGCAACTGCCTGCGCGGCGGCGAGCAGGGGCTGATCGAGAAATTGGACTTCTCGAAGATTCCAAACGGCGCAGCGATGCCGGAGGCCTATCGCAGCCCCTATTCGGTGTCCTACGAGTTCTATTCCAGCGTGCTGGCCTACAGCCAGAAGACCTTTCCGAAAGACGCGCCGAACAGTTGGGCGGATTTCTGGGACGTGAAAAAATTTCCCGGCCGCCGCGCGCTGCGCAACCACCCGTTCGCGACGCTCGAGGCGGCGCTGATGGCCGACGGCGTTGCGCCGGACAAGCTCTATCCGCTCGACGTCGACCGCGCCTTCAAGAAGCTGGAGGAGATCAAGCCGCATATCACGGTGTGGTGGACCTCCGGCGCGCAGTCGGCGCAGCTCCTCAATGACGGCGAGGTCGACATGGAGATGGCCTGGAACGGCCGCGTCAGCGCCGTCGCCAAGGAGGGCGCAAAAGTGTCCTTCACCTACAACCAGGGCATTTTGCAGAGCACCTCGCTCTGCATCCTCAAGGGCGCGCCGAATCTCGACGCGGCAGTGAAATTCCTCAACGAGGCCGTCGATCCCGTGCACCAGGCCAATCTGCCGCTCCACATCGACTACGGTCCAGGCAATCCCAAGGCGTTCGAGACCAACGTGATCAAGCCGGAGCGCGCCGCGCAACTGCCGAGCGAGCCGGCCAATGCGGCCAAACAGGCGCTGATGTCCTATGCCTGGTGGTCGTCGCCGGCGGGCGAGGCGGCCGAGAAGCGCTGGGCGTCGTTCATGCAGAAGTAAGCGAAGCGAGGCAGTGGTGACGACATCCATGCCGGATTCATCGCAAAAGCATCAGCGCCGCGAGCACGGGCTGATGCTGGCCTTGGCGTCGCCGGCGCTGCTCGTGATTCTGCTGCTGATCGTGCTGCCGGTCGGCTGGCTGGCCTGGCAGTCGATCTACCATGACGGCTTCACGCTGGAGAACTATCGCCGCATCTTCACCGAGGACATCTATTGGCGCAGCTTTGCGCTGACCTTCGAGATCAGCCTCGCGGTCACCTTGTTCGCGCTGCTGCTCGGCTATCCCGTGGCCTATCTCGCCAACGCCGTGCCGAAAGGCTGGAGCATCCTGATCCTGTCGCTGGTCGTGCTGCCGTTCTGGACCAGCGTGCTGGTGCGGGCCTATGCCTGGCTGGCGCTGCTCCAGCGCACCGGCGTGATCAACCAGCTGTTGCGCTATCTCGATGTGATCTCCGAACCGCTCGCGCTGGTCCACAACACTTTTGGCACGGTGGTGGCGACCGTGCACATTCTGCTGCCGTTCATGGTGCTGCCGCTCTATGCGACCATGCAGAAAATCCCCGGCGATCTCATGCAGGCCGGCGCCAGCCTGGGTGCGAGCCCGTCGCTGACCTTCGTCCGCGTCTTCCTGCCGCTGTCGCTGCCGGGCGTGCTCGCGGGCTGCACCATGGTGTTCGTGCTCTGCCTCGGCTTCTACATCACGCCGGAACTGCTCGGCGGCGGCCGTACGGTGATGGTGTCAATGCTGGTGAGCCGCAATGTCGAGCTCTACAACCAGTTTGGCGCGGCGAGCGCGGTCGCGGTGGTGCTGCTCGTCAGCGTGCTCCTGATCTTCCTCGTCGTCAGCCGCTTCATTTCGCTCGATCGCATATTGGGGCAGAAATGACGCGCGTGTCGCCCGCAAGGATCGCTCTGTATGTGATCAGCGCCCTAGTGCTGGTCTATCTGATCCTGCCGGTGCTGATCATCGTGCCGATCTCGTTCTCCAGCGCGCGCTTCCTGACCTTCCCGCCGCCGTCCTTCTCGCTGCGCTGGTATCAGCAGTATTTTTCCAACCCGGCCTGGATGCAGGCGACGCGGGTGACGCTGACAGTCGCGCTGCTGACCGTCCTGATCGCGACGCCGCTCGGGGTTGCCGCCGCCTATGCCATCAGCCAGTCGAAGCTGCGTATCATGCGGATCATCCACATGATGCTGCTGTTGCCGCTGGTGGTGCCGATCATCATCACCGCCGTCGGCATCTTCTTCGTCTATGCCAAGGTCGGCCTCGTCGCGACCCTGCCGGGCCTCGTGCTCGCCAACGTGATGCTGGGCCTGCCATACGTCATCATTTCGGTGCTGGCGGGCTTGCAGAGCTTCGATCCGGCGCAGGAGATGGTGGCGCGCAGCTTAGGGATGAACCGCCTGCGCAGCTTCTTCGCGGTGACGCTGCCGCAGGTCAAGTCCAGCGTGGTCGCCGGCGGCATCTTCGCCTTCATCTCGGCGATGGACGAGACCATCGTGGCGCTGTTCATCTCCGGCGGCCAGTATCAGCCGCTGACCAAGCGCATGTTCACCGCGCTCCGCGACGAGATCGACCCGACCATCGCCGCGATCTCGACGCTGATGACGGCGGCTTCCTTCATGCTGGTGCTGCTGGCGAGCGCGCGGGGGAAGAAGGGCGGGTGAGCTTCGTCTGCGCGGTGTCTCTTCACGTCTTCCTGGCGAAAGCCAGGACCCATTACCCCAGGGAGATGTCGTAGCGCGAGCTGGTAACCCCGAGTCTTCGCCAAATTACGCTCGGTGGAAATGGGTCCTGGCTTTCGCCAGGACGACACCGAATATATGGCGGCCGGCTTTCGTCTGCGGCGCGCAGCGGCGTAGCCCGGATGAGCGAAGCGATATCCGGGACAACCGGCCCCGCATGTCGTTTCGCTCATGCAGGCTACGGGTCCCCGGTTATGGCACCGTCCCTCACCCCTTCGCCCCCAGCCACGCCAAGATCATCTCCACGATCTGCGTCCGGCTCTTCGCCAGCACCTTCGGCTCGCTCAGATCGCGGTCGAACAGCGCGCCAAAAGTGTGGCGGTTGGCGACGCGGAAGAAGCAGTAGGAGCTGATGGCCAGGTGCAGGTCGATGGCGTCGACGTCGTCGCGGAAGACGCCTTCGTCGCGGCCGCGCTCGAGGATGCCGTCGAGCGTCGCGATCACGCTGGCGTTGAGCTGGCGCAGTGGCAAATTCTGCTTCAGGTGCTTGCCGTGGTGGATGTTCTCGATCGAGACGAGGCGGATGAAGTTCGGGTTGCGCTCGTCATGGTCGAAGGTCGCCTGGATCAGCCGGCGCAGTCCCTCGCGCGCGTCGCAGCTTGCGATGTCGAGCTGGTCCTCCAGCGCGCGGATGCTGCGATAGGCCTCCTCCAGCACCGCGAGGTAGAGCTGCTCCTTGCCGCCGAAATAGTAATAGATCATCCGCTTCGATGTGCGCATCCGCGCCGCGATCGCATCGACGCGCGCGCCGGAATAGCCTTCCGAGGCGAATTCGGCCATCGCCACTTCGAGGATGTCGCGCTTGGTGCGCTCGGGGTCGTTGGTGCGCTTCGATGGGGGCGGCATGCGCTCGGGCATCGCTGTTTCTCCCGCCAGTTTCCATGGAAACCGGGGGCGCGGCAACCCGAACGACAAAGCCGTCAGAACTGGATTTCGCCGGGAATGTCGTCCGCGCTGAGGCCGATGGTCTCAAAGGCCTTGAGCATCCATTCGCGGGTCTGGCCAAGCGCGCGGTTGTAGTCGGCCCAGGCGCTGAGGAAGTCCTTGTAGCGCCGGTCGCCTTCGGCACGGATGCCCAGATTGGTCGGCAGCGTGAGCAGTGGTCGCGGTACCGCAAGCTCGCCGAGCGTCGGGTTCTTCTTCAGGGTCGCCACGGAAAGCACCGCCAGCGATATGTTGCAGTCCGCGCGCCCGGTGGATACCGCGAGGATCGCCTCGTTGCGCTCCTTGAAGCCGAGGATCGTCGCCTTGGGGCAATAACGGCGCGCGATCGTCTCATGGGTCGAGCCGATGTCGACGGCGATCTTGACCTCGGGCTTGTTGATCTCCGCCCAGGTTTGCGGCTTGGCAAAACCCTTCTTGGTGATGACGGTGAAGGAGTGCACCAGGATGGGCGAGGAGAAGTCGATGACCAGCGCGCGCTCGGGCGTCGGATTCACGGCGAAGGCGAGATCGATCTTCTCGGCCTGAAGGTCGAGGATCTGGTTGCCCCAGGTCGATTCCAGCGTCTCGACCTTGGCGCCGAGCTTGCCGGCGATGTCGTTCGCCATGTCGATGCAGGCGCCCGACCATTGATTGGTGGCGAGATCCTTGTGGAAATAGGGATCCTGGCCGGCGATGACGGCGATTCGCAGCACGCCGCTTTTCTTGATGCGGTCGAGCGTGGAGGTCGGCGCGGTGTCGGCCTTGGCCGAACCGGCCGCGGCCATTGCCGCGCCGGCGAGCGCGACGGTGGTAAGTGCGTCCCTGCGATTCATGGGCAGTTGCTCCTGAAGAGATTCAGCCCGGCTTCTGGACTATTCTTGTATTCAGGATAAAATGCAAGACAGTATTTCTTCTGCCGAGCATGAAAGAGAAGCCGTGCGCGCCCTTTTTGTCGACGCCAACGACACCCTTGCTACCGTGACTGAAAAGCTGCTGCGCGGCACCAACCTTTCGGTCGGCATCAACCGCAACCCGTCGATCAAGCCCGACGACCTGCCCGGCCTGCTCGACGGCGTCGAGATCATGATCGTCGATCACACCGCGGTGCCGACCGCGATTGCGGCCAAGTGCACCAAGCTGAAGCACGTCGTCTTCCTCGGCACCGGCGCGCGCAGCTACATGAATCCGGACGAGCTGAGCCAGCACGGCATCGCGGTTCACACCATCAAGGGCTATGGCGACACCGCGGTGGCCGAATGCGCGATCGCCCTGATGTGGGCTTCGGCCAAGAGCTTTGGCGAGATGGATCGCGGCATGCGCGAGGGCAACTGGCTGCGCCGCGACGCGGTGCAGCTCACCGGCAAGACCCTCGGCCTGATCGGCTTCGGCGGCATCGCGGCGGAAGCCGCGCGCATGGCGCTTGGCTGCGGCATGAAGGTGATCGCCTGGAACAGATCGCCGAAGACGCATGCCGGCGTCGAATTCGTCCCGCTGGAGAGGCTCCTCGCAAAGAGCCACGTCGTCTCGTTGCATTTGCTCCTCAACGACGACACCAAGGGTTTCCTGTCCCGCGAGCGCATCGCCATGATGCGTCCGGGCAGCATCCTGATCAACACCGCGCGCGGCGCCGTCGTCGACGAGGACGCGATGTGTGATGCGCTGCGCTCGGGCCACATTGCCCATGCGGGCCTCGACGTCTTCACCGTCGAGCCGCTGCCGGCCGGGCATCCGCTCACCAGGCTGCCGAACGTGACGCTGTCGGCGCATTCGGCGTTCCGCACGCCGGAGGCGAGCGACAACCTCATCGGCGCCGCGCTCGATCATTGCCGCCGCATCATGGCGAATGGGCGGTAGTGCAAACAGCAGGGGCGGGCATGACGCCTGCGCAGGGAGCGGGAAGCCTTTCGATCTTGCACCTCCTGTCGGCCTGTCCTACGCCACCTGCGAACGAAATTATCGCGAGGCGCTCGAAAGTGTCGCCAAAGCCTGCAGGGAGCTGTCATGACCATTCGTAACACCCGCACCGGGGGCCAGATCCTGATCGATCAACTGGTCGCTCAAGGTGTCGACCGCGTCACCTGCGTGCCGGGCGAGAGCTATCTCGCAGCGCTCGACGCGCTGCATGACAGCCCGATCGACGTCATGATCTGCCGCGCCGAAGGCGGCGCCGCCATGATGGCGGAGGCCTATGGTAAGCTCACCGGGCGCCCCGGCGTCTGCTTCGTCACCCGCGGCCCCGGCGCGACCAATGCTAGCCATGGCGTCCACATCGCGATGCAGGATTCGACGCCGATGATCCTGTTCGTGGGCCAGGTCGACATCGGCATGCGCGAGCGCGAGGCGTTCCAGGAGCTCGACTACAAGGCGGTGTTCGGCACCATGGCGAAATGGGCGGTCGAGATCGACCGTCCCGATCGCATTCCGGAGCTGGTGGCGCGCGCCTTCCGCGTCGCCATGCAGGGCCGTCCCGGTCCCGTGGTGATTTCCTTGCCGGAGAACATGCTGACCGAGACCGCGGCGGTGGCCGACGCGATGCGCATCGAGCCGGCGGTGAGCTGGCCGGCGCCGTCAGATATCGAGCGCGTCGGCGCCATGCTCGCCAGCGCCAAGGCGCCGCTGGTCATTCTCGGCGGCTCGCGCTGGACCGACGAGGCGACCAAGAGCATCGCGCGCTTTGCCGAGCGGTTCGACCTGCCGGTCGCGACCTCGTTCCGCCGCGCCTCGCTGATCGACGCCGATCATTCGCACTATGCCGGCGATCTCGGCATCGGGCCGAGCCCGGGCTTGAAAGCCCGCGTCGACGGCGCCGATGTCATCCTGCTCATCGGCGGCCGGATGTCGGAGATGCCGTCGTCGTCCTACACGCTGCTCGATATTCCGACGCCGCAGCAGAAGCTGATCCACGTGCATCCCGGCTCCGAAGAGCTTGGCCGCATCTATCAGCCGGAGCTCGCGATCCAGGCGACGCCCGCCGCGTTTGCCGCCGCCGTCGAGACGCTGAAACCTGCCGGCGCGGTTGCCTGGAAGGGCGAGGCCGCCAAGGCGCATGCCGATTATCTGGCCTGGACCGAAAAGGCGCGCGAGCTGCCGGGCACGTTCCAGTATGGTCAGGTCATGACCTGGCTGCGCGACCGCCTGCCCAAGGACGCGATCGTCTGCAACGGCGCCGGCAATTATGCCGGCTGGATCCATCGCCATCACCGCTTCCACAGCTTTGCCGCCCAGCTCGCGCCGACCTCGGGCTCGATGGGCTATGGCGTGCCGGCGGCGGTGTTGGCAAAACGGCAATATCCGGATCGTACCGTCGTCGCCTTCGCCGGCGACGGCTGTTTCCTGATGAACGGCCAGGAATTCGCGACCGCCGTGCAGTACGACGCGCCGCTGGTCGTCATCGTCGTCGACAATTCGCAATACGGTACCATCCGCATGCACCAGGAGCGCGACTATCCCGGCCGCGTCGTCGGCACCCAGCTCAAGAACCCGGATTTTGCGATGTACGCAAAAGCCTTCGGCGGGCATGGCGAGCGGGTCGAGCGCACCGAGGAGTTTGCGCCGGCATTCGAGCGCGCGCTGGCCTCGGGCAAGCCGTCGATCCTCCACTGCATCATCGATCCGCGCGCGATCTCGGTCGGCAAGGATTTTGCGCCCGCGGTGAAGGCGTAAGCGATGGCGACCGGCCGCCACGTCGCGATCATCGGAGCCGGTGCGGTCGGCGTGATCAGCGCCATCGAGGCGTTGCGCGAGGGTCATCGCGTCACGCTGATCGATCCGGGCGAGCCCGGCGGCGAACAGGCGGCGAGCTATGGCAATGCCGGCTGGCTGTCGTCGCATTCGGTGATCCCGCCGGCGGAACCTGGCATCTGGAAGAAGGTGCCGTTCTATCTGATGGACCCGCTCGGCCCGCTCGCGATCCGCTGGTCGTATCTGCCGAAGGCCTTGCCCTGGCTGATCAAGTACCTGCTCTCGGGCTGGACCGAGGCGCGGGTCGAAAAGACGGCGTTCGCGTTGCGCGACCTGCTGAAGGACGCGCCGCTGCTGCACAGGAAGCTCGCGGAGGAGGCCGGCGTCCCGGAGCTGATCGAGCGCAACGGCCTGATGCATGCCTTTCCGTCGCGCGGCAATTTCGACAACGATCTCGGCTGGCGCCTGCGCAAGAAGGTCGGGGTCGCGTGGCTGGAGCTCAATGCCGACGAGATGCGTCAGCGCGAGCCGGACCTGCATCCACGCTACAGCTTTGGCGTGGTGGTGGAGGAAGCCGGGCGCTGCCGCGATCCCGGGGCTTATGTCGCAGCTCTTGCGCAACATGCTTTCGCAGGTGGCGCCAAGCACGTGCGCGCCAGGGCGACAGGGCTCAAGCTCAACGGCAACAAGCTCGTGGCGGTCCTCACCGAGACCGGCGAGATCGCTTGCGATGCCGCAGTGGTCGCCGCGGGGGCGCGGTCCAGGCAGCTCACCGCATCGGTCGGCGATCCCCTGCCGCTCGAGACAGAGCGCGGCTATCACGTCATGATCGAGAATCCGGAATCAGGCCCGCGCAGCTCGATCATGGCATCCGACGCCAAGATGGTGGTGAACTGGACCGACAAGGGCTTGCGCGCCGCAGGCACCGTCGAGATCGCCGGCCTCGAGGCCGCGCCGAACTGGAAGCGCGCCGAGATTTTGCGCGATCATCTCTTCAGCATGTTCCCGAAGCTGCCGAAAGATATTCCGGCCTCGCGCATCAAAACCTGGTTCGGCCATCGGCCGAGCATGCCGGACGGGCGGCCCTGCATCGGTTACGCGCGGGCTTCGCGCGACATCGTCTATGCCTTCGGCCACGGTCATGTCGGCCTGGTCGGCTCCGCCCGTACCGGCCGTCTCGTCGCCCAGCTCCTGAGCGGCAAGGCGCCGGAAATTCCGCTGGCGCCGTTCGCGCCCGATCGTTTCCTCTGAGACCGCACCATGACCTCTCCAGCCAACTCATCCTCCCGCATCGCCCGTGGCGGCAAGGCCATCTACGGCGCGCCGCTCGGTATCCTGATGCTGGAAGCGCGCTTCCCGCGCATTCCCGGCGACATGGGCAACGGCACGACCTGGCCGTTCCCCGTGCTCTATCGCGTGGTGAGCGGGGCCTCGCCGGAGAAGGTCGTGCTGAAGGGCGCGGCAGGCCTGTTGCCCGACTTCATCGATGCGGCGAAGGACCTGGTGCGGCTGGGGGCCGAGGCGATCACCACCAATTGCGGCTTCCTCTCGCTGTTCCAGAAGGAGATTGCAGCCGCTGTCGGCGTGCCGGTGGCGACTTCGTCGCTGATGCAGGTGCCATGGGTGCAGGCGACCCTGCCGCCCGGCAAACGCGTCGGCCTCGTCACGGTGTCGGGCTCGACGCTGACGCCGGCCCATCTCGAAGGCGCCGGCGTGCCGCTCGACACGCCGCTGGTCGGCACCGAGAACGGCAAGGAGTTCTTTCGCGTTCTGATCAAGGCCGAGAAGGACGATATGGACATCGCGCAGGCCGAGCGTGACGTGGTCGAGGCCGGCAAGGAGCTCGTCGCCAAAAATCCGGATGTCGGCGCCATCGTGCTCGAATGCACCAATATGCCGCCTTATGCGGCGGCACTTCAGGCCGAGGTCGGATTGCCTGTCTATGACATCTATTCCATGATCACCTGGTTTCATGCGGGACTGCGCCCGCGCGTCTTTGCCTGATTCCGATCGTCGCAAAGCTCTGAACAAACGCGCCTAAGCTGTCGTTTGCATTGCCATCGTCCGTTCAGCCCCGGTATATTGAATTGTGTTCGGGCATGAATGCAGCTTATGAAGAGCAACGTGGAACTGGCTTCCGATAGCATCGTCGATCGCGTCTATGAACAGCTCAAGGCCATGGCCGTGAGCTATGAGTTCAAGCCGGGCGAGCGGCTCAATGAAGGCGAGCTGGCCAAACGACTCGGCGTCAGCCGCACGCCGCTGCGCGAGGCGCTCAACCGTCTCAACACCGAAGGCTTCCTGCGCTTCACGCCGGGCAAGGGCTTCTTCTGCCGCGAGCTCGACGCGCACGAGATCTTCGATCTCTACGAATTGCGCAAGTCGATCGAGGTCGCTTCGGTTCGCCTCGCCATCAAGCGCGCCAAGGATGAAGACATCGACGCGCTGCTGAAGTTCCTCGAAGCCACCGGTCCAGATCCCGGCGAGCGCACGTCGGTGGAACTGGTCGAGCTCGACGAGACCTTTCACGAGCGGCTGATGGCAATGTCGAACAACGCCGAGATGCTGCGCGTGCTGCGCAACGTCAACGCCCGCATCCGCTTCGTGCGCTGGATCGACATGGACAGCATCAACCGCTCCAACACCCAGGCCGAGCACCGCGCCGTGGTCGAGGGGCTGAAGGTGCGCGACGAGGACAGGTGCGTCTCCGTGCTGGAAAAGCACATCGACCGGCGGCTAGATCGCATCACGTCCGCGATCAAGGAAGGCTACGCGCAGATTTATATGCCGGCGACGAGGTCCGCGGCGAATTGAGGTTCTTCTTCACCTCGCCCCGCTTGCGGGGGGAGGTCGGATTGCATCGAAGATGCAATCCGGGTGAGGGGGTACAGGTCTATCGGTAGACTCCTCGTATGGAGAGAGCCCCTCACCCCACCCTCTCCCCGTAAGCGGGGCGAGGGAGCAGAGGCACTGCCGCTGCCGCCAACAGCAGCTATACAATCCCTCGATATCTGGTCGTGCCAGACGGTCAGAGCTTTCGCGCAGGAACATGGCTAGCGTGCCTCCCGAATGTCACGGAGACACGCGGTGCACAGCCCTCAACCCCATCCCGAAGCGCGCAGCAGTGACGACTGGCCGTCCGCGCTCTATCGCATCCTGAAAGCCGCCGACGTCAGGCAGATGTCCTACGTGCCGGATGCCGGCCACAGCCAGCTCATCCGCATGTTCTCGGCCGACCGTGATGTCACCACCAATGTGCTGACCACGGAAGAGGAGGGCATCGCCATTGCCGCGGGCGCCTGGCTCGGCGGCCAGCGCAGCGTGCTGCTGATGCAGTCGAGCGGCGTCGGCAATTGCATCAACATGCTGTCGCTCTCGGCGATAGGCCGCTTTCCGCTGCTGATGCTGGTGACGATGCGCGGCGAGTGGGCCGAGTTCAATCCCTGGCAGGTGCCGATGAGCCGGGCGACGCAGCCCTCGCTGGAGGCGATCGGGCTGAAGGTGATGCGCGCGGAGACGCCGGAAGATCTGGTCGAGACCGTCGAATCCGCAGCTGCGCTCGCCTACGAATCCGATCAACAGGTCGCGGTGCTGATCGGACAGCGCCTGGTCGGCAAGAAGAAGTGGTGATGTCGATGTCTGGTCCTGCTCAACTCGATCGCCGGGTCGCCGTCGCGGCTCTTCTCAAGAACCGCAAGGATACGCTGGTCGTCTCCGGCCTCGGCTCGCCCACCTATGACCTGCATTCGGTCGGCGACCATGACGGCAATTTCTATCTCTGGGGCGCGATGGGCGGCGCCGCGCTGATCGGGCTCGGGCTGGCGCAAGCCCAGCCCGGCAAGCGCGTGCTCGCCCTGACTGGAGATGGCGAACAGCTCATGGGGCTCGGCGGCATCGCCACCATCGGCGTCGCCCGTCCGCGCAATCTCGACATCGTCGTGATCGACAACCAGCATTTCGGCGAGACCGGGATGCAGGCGAGCCACACCGGGCGCGGCGTCGATCTCACGGCGATTGCCGCGGCCTGCGGTTTTGCCGCAACCGGAACCGCGCGGACGCCCGAGGAGGTGGAACGCCTCGCCGCAGGGATCGCCGAGCCGGGCCAGGGTCCGCGACTCTTCGTCATCAAGGTGGCCGCGGAAAATCCGCCGCGCTCGCTGCCCTCGCGCGATGCCGTCTTTATCAAGAACCGGTTCCGTGCTCATCTCGGATTTGCGGCGGCTTGAGCTGAGGCCCTTGCCCGGAATAGGTTCGCCGCAAGCAGCTATTCTGGAGTGAGACCCATGAAACTATCCGGCAAGGTCGCCGCCATCACCGGCGCGGCGCGCGGCATCGGCAAGGCCTGTGCGAAGAGATTTTTGGATGACGGCGTCAAGGTTGTCATCTCGGACGTCGATGCCGAGGGCCTCGCCGCGACGGCCGCCGAGCTGGGGCGGCCGGACGCCTTGCGTACCGTGGTCGGCAATGTCGCCAAGCGCACCGACGTCGACCAGCTCGTTGCGACCGCCGCGAAGGAGTTCGGCCGGCTCGACATCATGGTCAACAATGCCGGCGTCGCCCGCAACCAGGACATCCTGGAGATCTCGGAGCAGGACTTTGACGACGTCATCGCCATCAACCTGAAGGGCGCGTTCTTCGGCGTCCAGGCCGCTGCGAAGCAGATGATCGCGCAGGGCGGCGGCGGGGTCATCATCAACATGTCGTCGGTGAATGCGTTGCTGGCGATCCCGACGCTTGCGACCTATGCCATCTCCAAGGGCGGCATGAAGCAGCTCACCTCGGTGGCCGCCGTCGCGCTGGCCCCGCACAACATCCGCGTCGTCGCGGTCGGGCCGGGCACGATTTTGACCGACATGGTGACCTCCGCCATTTACACGTCCGAAGATGCCCGCAGAGGCGTGCTGTCGCGCACCCCGATCGGCCGCGGCGGCGAACCGAGCGAAGTTGCGTCCGTGGTCGCCTTCCTGGCCAGCGACGATGCGTCCTACATCACGGGGCAGACCATCTATCCGGATGGAGGGCGGCTGATCCTGAACTACACGGTGCCGGTGAAGGAGAAATAGGGGCGCGTCCTATCCTTGCTGTCATCGCCCGGCTTGACCGGGCGATCCAGTACGCCGTGACACCTGCGATTGAACCGATCCGCCGCGGCGTACTGGATGCCCCGCCGGAGCCTGTCATCGGGCTCGCCGGAGGCGAGACCCGGTGGCGGGGCATGACAGCGGTTGTTGTGTTGGGCTGTGAAGCTTCACTCCGCCGCAACAGTCATCCCGTGTCCCAGCCGTTTCGAGATGCCGCCGGCGCAGTCGCGCAGGGCATTGGCGATCGGGCTGTCCCAGCGCGCATCGAACGTGCCTTCCGGCCCCATCGCGGTGATGACCAAGGCGACATGGCCGGCGTGATCGAACACGGGCGCGGAGAACGCGTTGACACCGGGGAGGGGATCGCCGAGCGCGCGCGCCAGGCCATGCTTGCGGACCTCGGCGAGCATCTCGGCAGTCTTCGGACTTTTCGGCGAGCGTTTCGGATTGTAGCCGACGCCGAAGCGATCGAGGCCGCTGTCGAGCGCGGCGTTGATCGTCTTCGCCGGCAGGAAGGCCGCAAACGCCCGGCCGGTCGCGGTCTCCAGCAGCGCCATCACCGATCCGGCCCGCATCACGATGTGAACCGGCTGGCCGGGTTCCTCGAGCTGCACGACAGTTGGGCCATGGGTGCCCCAGACCGCCAGCGAGACGGCATGACCGATCTGGGCGGCGAGCGTCGCGATCTTCGGTCCGGCGATGCGCACGCCTGAGAGCCGGCGCAGGCTGATCAGGCCGAGCTCGAGCGCCAACGCGCCGATCTCGTAGCGGCCGGTGGTCTCGTCCTGCTCGATCAGCCCGATGCGCGAGAAGCTGGCGAGATAGGGATGCGCCTTGGCCGGCGCCATGCCGGCCTCGCGCGCGAGATCGCGCAGCATCATCGGCTCGCCGCACCTCGCGAGCGCGCGGAGCAATTCGCCGCCGACCTCGATCGACTGGATACCGCGGCTTTCTCTCTTCATGCGCCTCCTGGCGTATGCTTACGCCGCGTTGCGCTTGGCGGCGCTGTCGGCAAGATGACGGCCGGCAATGTAGCCGAAGGTCAGCGCCGGCCCAAGCGTGATGCCGGCGCCGGGATAGTTTCCGCCCATGATGCTCGCCATGTCGTTGCCGGCGGCATAGAGGCCGGGGATGACGCGGCCCTCGCCGTCGAGCGCCCGCGCATTCTCGTCAGTGACGATGCCGGCATAGGTGCCGAGGTCGCCGATCACCATCTTGATGGCGTAGAACGGGCCGTTCTCGAGCGGCGCCACGCAGGGGTTCGGGCCGTGCATGGCATCGCCCTGGTAGCGGTTATAGGCCTTCGAGCCCTTGCCGAAGGCGGCATCGTGTCCCAGCGGGGCGGTCGCATTGAACTTCTTGACGGTCTCGGCGAAGGCCGTGGCGTCGATGCCGGCTTGCGCCGCGAGCGCCTCCAGGGTGTCGCCGCGCATGAGATAGCCGGTGTTCAGGTGATGTCCGAGCGGCATCGGGAAGGGTGGCACGCAGCCGAGGCCGTATTTCCGCAGCGTCTTGTGATCGCAGACGAGGAAGGCCGCGATCTCCTCGCCGGGTTTTGCCGMCTTCACCATGGCCTGGACGAAGTCGTGGTAGGAATTGCCCTCGTTGGCAAAACGCTTGCCGTCGCGCATCACCGCGATCACGCCCGGCTTGGCGCGGTCGATGAAATGCGGCATCACGCCGCGCGAACCGTCCTTGCGCGTCGTCAGTGACACCGGCACCCAGGCTGCCGCATTCGGCAAGCGGTTCTCGACCTGGCCACCGGCACTTTCCGCGAGGCGCAGGCCGTCACCGGTATTGCCGGTGGGGCCGGGCGAATAGTGCTCGTTGCCGGTCGGCGCGTGCGGAAACATTTTCTGGCGCCGTGCGATGTCGTGCGGGAAGCCGCCGCAAGCGAGCACGACGCCCTGCCGCGCGCGGACACGTACCTCGCGGCCCTCGCGGGTGACGATCGCGCCGGTCACCGTGCCGTTCTCGACCGTCAGCTCGCGCACCGGCGCGGACAGCCACATTGGAATCTTGAGATCGAGCGCGGATTTCGCCAGCCTCCCGGCGAGCGCGTTGCCATTGGTCAAGGTCATGCCGCGGCCGTAGCGCAGCACGTCCATCAGATGGCGCGACAGGCGCTTGGCGACGTAGACCGCCGAGGTCAGCGATTTCGTCACGCGCATGAAATGGATGATCTCCTTGCCCGAACCGAGCATCATGCCGAACACGGTGAGCTCCGGAAGCGGCATGCCGAGCGTCTTGATGAGGTCGCCGAGCTCGCGGCCGTCGAACGGCCGCGTCACCATGGAGCGGCCGCCCTGCGCGCCGCCGGGCGCCTCCGCGTGATAGTCCGGAAACACCAGCGGCATGTCGAAGCGCAGCGCGGTCTTGCTCGTGAAGAAATCGACCGCCTCGGGGCCGGCGCTGAGGAAAGCATCGACGCGGGCGGCGTCAAAATTGTTGCCGGCCTCGTGCCGCAAGTAAGTGCGCGCATGCTCCGGCGTCTCCTCGATGCCGTAGGCCCGCGCCAGCGACGTGCCGGGAATCCACAGCCAGCCGCCGGAGCGGGCAGTGGTGCCGCCGAAGCGCGGCTCCTTCTCGACGATCAGCACGTCCAGCCCGCGATAACGCGCGGTGATCGCCGCCGACATGCCGGAGGCGCCGGATCCGGCCACGAGCACGTCGCACTCGTAGGTCTCGCTTGCGTTGTGCTCGTTGCCGATCATGCCGACCTCACTTCTTCAGCAGCGGACATTTGGACTCGGAGACCGGGCGGAAGGCGTCCTCGCCCTTCACGGTCTTGACGATGTCGAGATAGTCCCAGGGCTCCTTGGACTGCCCGGGTGCCTTCACCTTGGCCAGATACATGTCGCGGATGACACGGCCGTCCTCGCGCAAGCGTCCGCCGTGGACGAATGTATCCTCGATCGGCAGCTCGCGCATCTTGGCCATCGCCTTGGCGGGATCGTCGGTACCGGCGGCCTTGATGGCCTTGAGATAGTGCAGCACCGAGCCGTAGACCCCGGTCTGGATCATGGTCGGCATCACCTTGGTGCGCTCGTAGAATTTCTTCGACCAGGCGCGGGTCGCCTCGTCCATGTTCCAGTACGACGCCGTGGTCATGTAGGTGCCCTGGGCCGCCTTCAGGCCGATCGCGTGCACGTCAGTGTCGAACATCAACAGGCCGACGAGCTTCTGGCCACCCTGCACCAGGCCGAACTCGCCGGACTGCTTGATCGCGTTGTCGGTGTCCTGGCCGGCGTTCGCGAACGCGACCACGTCGGATTTCGAGCTCTGCGCCTGCAGCGCGAAGGAGGAGAAGTCGGCCGTGTTGGTCGGATGCTTCACGCCGCCCAAAACCTTGCCGCCCATCTCGTTGATGAAACGGGTGGCGTCCTTTTCGAGCTGCTGGCCAAAGGCATAGTCCGCGGTGATGAAGTACCAGGACTTGCCGCCTTCCTTGATCACGGCCGAGGCTGTGACCTTGGACAGCGCGTAGGTGTCGTAGGTGAAGTGTACGGTGTTCGAGCTGCACAGTTCGTCGGTCAGCGAGCTTGCGCCGGGGCCGGAGAGCAGCGCGATCTTGTTGCGCTCGCGCACCATGTTGTGGACCGCGATCGCGATGCCGGAGTTCGGGATGTCGACGACCGCGTCGACCTTGCCGTTGTCGAACCAGCCACGCACGATCTGCACGCCGACGTCGGTCTTCATCTGGTGGTCGGCGCTGATGATCTCGATCGGCTTGCCGAGCACGGTCGGCCCGAACTCCTCGACCGCCATTTTCGCGGCTTCGACCGACCCCGGCCCGCTGTTGTCGCGCCCCCAGCTCGACAGATCCGTCAGCACGCCGATCCGCACCGCGTCGTCGGAGACCTGCGCGGTGGCCACGGACGTCATCGCCGCTGAAGTCATGGCCGCGAGCATGGCGCAGGCCAAAAGCCCTCTCATCGTCGTTTCCTCTCTTCTGGGTCCGCTTGCCGCGGTGGTTATGGATTGGCGGCTAGTTAGATATTAGCAAATAGATTTGTCAATGGCGAATATGGGATTTGGATGGGTTCCGGACCGCCGCGACTGCGGACAAACAGAGCGCTGGTGCCACGTTCCCGGTGTCGTCCCGGCGAAGGCCGGGACCCATACCGGGTGATCTATCGATGCCGGACGGTCGCAGTACCGGAGCGCGGTTCTTCGCCAAACTCCTCTCGGTGGTTATGGGTCCCGGCCTTCGCCGGGACGACACTGAGAATGGCTTTGAACACGGTGTTTCGAGATCGTCATTGCGAGCGCAGCGAAGCAATCCAGTATCTTTCCGCGGAGACAGTCCGGATTGCTTCGTCGCAAGGGCTCCTCGCAATGACCGCGTTGAAGCAGTTGCGCGCAAATCGCTCGTCGTCATCCTGGCGAAAGCCATTACCCGGACAGGTTGCAACCGTCGCCGCGATTGGCCATGATGCCATCCTGGAATCGTGGGGCAGGGCATGACGGCAGCAACGGGGGTCTCCGGCGCGACGGAGAGATCGGCGACGGCGCATGTGGTGTGGGCAGCCGCGCTCGGCACCGCGATCGAGTGGTACGATTTTCTGATCTACGGCACGGCCGCCGCGCTCGTGTTCAACAAGCTGTTCTTTCCGAGCTTCGATCCCTTCGTCGGCACGCTGGCGGCGTTCTCGACCTATGCGGTCGGCTTCGTCGCGCGCCCGATCGGTGGCGCCATCATCGGGCACTATGGCGACCGGCTCGGGCGCAAGAAGATGCTGGTCGTGACCATGATCGCGATGGGGCTCGGCACCTTCCTGATCGGCTGTCTGCCGACCTACAGCCAGATCGGCGTCTGGGCGCCGATCCTGCTCATCATCCTGCGCTTCGTTCAGGGCATCGGGCTCGGCGGCGAATGGAGCGGCGCCGTGGTGATGGTGGTCGAACATGCGGGCAATCGCCGCGGCTTCTACGGCAGCCTGGTCCAGATCGGCTTTCCCGTCGGCGTCGCCGCCTCCACCGGCATCTTTGGCCTGATGACGAAGCTGCCCGAGGCCGATTTCCTGAGCTGGGGTTGGCGCGTGCCGTTCCTGATCAGCATTTTGCTGGTGGGCGTCGGCTTCATCGTGCGGCTCAAGCTCGCGGAGACGCCGCACTTCAAGGAGGTCGTGGAGCGCAAGGAGGTTTTGGCGCAGCCGGTGATGGAAGTGCTGCGGCGGGACTGGCGCAGCTTCTTGCTGGCGATCGGCATCACGGTCTCGGAAGTCGGGCTCGCTTATCTCCTCACCGTCTTCACCGTGGTCTACGCCACCACAAAGCTCGGCTTGCCGCGCCAGGTGATCCTGGATGCGGTGGTCTATGCCGCCATCGTCGAGTTCGCGACGCTGCCGCTCGCGGGCTGGCTGTCGGATATTTTCGGCCGCAAGGCGCTGTATCTCGCCGGCGGCGTGTTCTCGGTGGCGCTGGCGTTTCCGCTGTTCTGGTTCCTCGACACCAGGGAGCCGGCGCTGATCACGCTGGCGCTCGTCGTCACGATGACGCTGACGCACGCATTGCTGTTCGGGCCGAAGGCTGCGTTCATGCCGGAGCTGTTCCGCACCCAGGTGCGCTACAGCGGCGCCTCGTTGGGGGCCAATGTTGCGGCAGCGCTCAGCGGCGGCTTCTCGCCGCTGATTGCGACCGCGCTGCTCGCATGGGCCGGCGCCTCATGGGCGGTGTCGGTCTATATCATCGCGCTGTCGATCATCACGATCGTCGCGACCCTGATGGCGCCGGAGACGGCGCGGGACTCGCTCAGATCCTGAGCGCGGTCATCGGCACGCGGGGTTCGCAGCGCCCGCGACGACGAGGAAGGTGATGGTCTCAGGCGCGAGGCGGACCGCACCGGCTGCCGTCGCCCGCCCGGCGAGGTGCGGCAGCTCATCCCTGCCGGTCAGCGCGAGCGTCGTGCCGTTCAGTTGCACCGTCGCGCCTTGCCGCCGTCTTGCCTGCAAGGTGTAGCGGTCGGCGGGACGCGGCAGCACGATCGCGCGCGATGCGCCGTGTGAGATGTTGATCGCGAGCACGGTCACGGCGCCGGGCGTCGATGGATGGCAGTGCGCATAGACGTGCAGGTCGGGCGCCATCGCCGCGCTTGCGTCGAGCACCGTCGTTCCCATCAGCCGATGCCAGAGCAGTGCGCCCCAGTAGTTCGGTCGCGGGCGGAACGTCGTCTCGTCGAGCAGGCCGTAATCGCTCGCCGCCAGCGTGTTGTGCATCACCACCTGGACCCCGGCTCGTGCCAGGCGTCCGAGCTGGTCGAGATAGCGGAAGGTGTCGAGAAACGTCCTGTCCCAGCGGTTGCCGCCGCAAGCCGCATCGGCGGTTTCCGTCAGCCAGATCGGTTTGCCGGGCGCGAATTCATCGCGCAGGCCGCGGTAGATCGACAGCGTCGCATCGGTGCGGGCGAGCCATTCTCCGGATAACGCGTCTGCCGGCGCGTCGCGGCCGCCGCAGCGTGGCGAGATCGTGTTGTAGTGATGGTAGGAGAAGCGATCGACGTCGGCTCCGGAATTGGCGAGCAGGTCGCGGGTGCGAATACCCGATGCGGAAGGGGACGCGGAATCGCCGACCGAGCCCGGGCCGACGATCAGCGTTTCCGGCGCCGCGCGCCGTATCCAGTCGCGAAAGACCTCGAAATCGCGGACATAGGCTTTCGCGTCATATCCTTGCGGCGCTCCGCCCGTCGCCGCGAGCGTCGGCTCGTTCATGAACTCGGCGGCCGCGATGTGGCCGCCCAGCGATCGCGTGTCATCGACAAGACGCTGCGCCTGATCCGGCCTCCACGCGCCATCCGCACCGCGGCTGCCGGGACTGACCGCGAAGGAGGTGATGATCTCCGCATCAGTCGCGCGCGCGAAGTCGACGACGCCGCGCCACTGCGCGCGGCTCAGCACCGCGTCAAACCCCGGCGGCGGTGCGGCTGGTGCTTGTTCGCTGCCGGCGAAGAACGTCGCATTGGCCCAGGTGCCGCTCACGCGCAGATAGGCTGGCGACAACGCCGCCGCAAGCCTGCGCAGACGAGCGTTGGCGAGATCGATCGGAAGTCTCTCGCTGTAACGATCGCGCCCGGCGAGCACGCGCATCGTTCGCGGATAAGGTCTCCAGAACCGCCCGCCGGTCACCTCCACCATCTCGATGTTGTAGGACTGGAAGCGCGGATCGATCGTGCCGATTGCTTTCAGCTCAGTGGGTGCGATCGGCGTCCCGCCGGCGCGCGCCGCGCACAACGTTGCGGCAACGAGCAGCGCAGCCCCTGTCACACCTGCTGCGCGAAAAGGCCGGACCTGTCGCATTCGCCGCCCTGTATGCATGTCCCTGACGCCTTCTTATGCGCCCTGCCAAATCCAAATGCACCGGGAAGAACCATTAGCCGCGTTTATGCGGCCGATTTTTACTTCCAATTTTACTTCGCAGAACCCCGCCCATAGCCTCGCGCGCAATTGATCACATCCGCAGCCGGTCAATGACGATCGGAGCGAGCGCTTATCGTAACCAACGAGGGTTGCCATGCTTGACAGGGACAAGGGGACATCCACTGCCAATCCGGCGGGGACGAGCGACAAGTCTGCGAAAAAGCTGAGCCGGCGCACGCTGTTGAAGGGTGCCGCGGCCGTTGCCGGCGCGGCCGCAGGGTCGGATGCGATCCGCGGATTCCCGACCATCTGGGCCCAGGAGATCAAGGACATCGAGCTCCGCCATGTCGGCGTTTCCTATTCCGTGGTGAAGGCGATCGGCGACCAGGCGGCCAAGGATCTCGGCTTCAAGGTGACGATGCAGAACCTCGACACCTCCGCCGCCATCAACCGCTTCATAAGCCAGCCTAATACGGTCGATATCGCCGATCTCGAGGGCTGGCAGGCCAAGCTCGCCGCCAAGCGCGGCGTCATCCAGGGCATCGAGGTCAAGAAGATCAAGGACTTCGACAACATCCTGCCGATCTTCACCAAGGGCGAGATCGACGGCCACAAGATCCCGCGCCAGGGCATCTCGCCCTTCGAGGCCATGTATATCGCGAAGCCCGATTCAACCGATTTGAACGACGGCGTCACCGAATGGGCAACCTTCCTGCCGCAAGTCTACAACGCCGACTCCATCGGCTATCGCCCCGATCTCGTCGGCCATGAAGTGACCGAGTGGAAGGATCTGATCGATCCGAAATTCAAGGGCAAGGCCGCGATCCTCGACGTGCCCGCGATCGGCATCATGGATGCCGCGCTCTGCTTCGAGAGCGCCGGCCTGATCAAGTACGGCAACAAGGGCAACATGACCAAGGAGGAGATCGACTTCACCTGCAACAAGCTGATCGAGCTGAAGAAGCAGGGCCAGTTCCGCGCGACCTGGACCACCTTCGACCAGTCGGTGCAGCTGATGGCGGCGGGCGAGGTGATCATCCAGTCGATGTGGTCGCCGGCGGTCGCCGCGGTGCGCGTGAAAGAGATCCCTTGCGTCTATGCGCCGGTCAACGTCAAGAACGGCAAGGAAGGCTATCGCGGCTGGTGCAACGGCATGGGCCTGATGAAGCACCTCTCCGGCAAGAAGCTCGACGCAGCCTACGAATATCTCAACTGGTATCTTTCGGGTTGGCAGGGCGGCTTCGTCGCACGCTACGGCTATTACAGCCCGGTGCCGTCGACCGCGAAGAAGTTCCTGACGCCGGCCGAATGGGCGTTCTGGTACGAGGGCCAGCCCGCGCCGGAAGTGATCAACGATCCCTACGGCGTGCCGATGGAAAAGACCGGCACCAAGCGCGACGGCGGCTCGTTCCTGGATCGCGTCAAGAACATCTCGTGCTGGAACACGCTGATGGACGAGGCGGCCTACATGAACAAGCGCTGGAACGACTTCAAGGTGGCGTAAATCCTGCTTTCCCTGACCTGACACGAGCGCCGGCGCGGCGACGCGCCGGCAGACAGACCGAACTGAAGCGTGGCTTTTGCCGACATGCAGTCAAGTCAAAACCCATCACGCGCAAATCTCGCCGGCTGGCTCTACGTGTCGCCACTGGTCCTGGTGCTCGTGCCGTTCTTCGTGGCGCCGATCCTGGTGGTGCTGGCCGCGAGCTTCTTCGCCACCGACGGCTTCGGCGGGCTGACGCCGGGCTTCACATTGGCGAGCTATGTCGAGGTGCTGCATTCGGCGCTGACGCTGAAGCTGTATCTGGCGACCATCAAGTTCACCGTGCTGACCTGGATCTTCACCCTGATCATCGGCTTCTTCGTCGCCTATTTCCTGGTGTTCCACGTTCGCAACCAGCTGCTGGCGATCGGCCTGTTTCTGCTCTGCACGGTGCCGTTCTGGACCTCCAACATCATCCGGATGATTTCCTGGATTCCGCTGCTCGGCAAGGAAGGCCTGATCAACCAGGCGCTGCTCGCGCTCGGGGTGATCCGCCAGCCGCTGGAAGTGCTGCTGTTCTCCGATCTGGCGGTGGTCATCGCCTATGTCCACCAGCTCACGATCTTCATGATCGTGCCGATCTTCAATTCGATGGCGCGGATCGACAAGAAGCTGATCGAGGCGGCGATCGACGCCGGCGCCAGCCGTTTCGACATCATGCGCCTGATCGTGGTGCCGATGTCCAAGAGCGGCATCGCGCTCGGCACCATCTTCGTGGTCTCGATCGTGATGGGCGATTTCTTCGTGGTCAAGGTGATGTCCGGCGGCGGTTCGGCCTCGGTGGTGAGCGCGTTCTACGAGGACGTCGGCGTGCTGCAATATCCGACGGCAGCGGCAAGCGCGGTGCTGCTGACGCTGGTGCTGGTCGCGATCGTCTCGCTGATCCTGCGCACCGTGGACATCAGGCAGGAAATCACGCGATGAGCGCGGTAACTGCCGGCATGCCCGAGACGGTCGCGCCCGCGACAAGCAAGGCGATTGCGCCGAGCCGCGGGCAGCGACCCTGGACGTTCTACGTGCTGGCGACGCTGTTCGCGCTTTACGTGATTGCGCTCTACGGCCCGATGTTCTGCATCTATGTGCTGTCGTTCCAGGATATCCGCGGCGGTCTGGTGTTTCCGATGAAGGGCCATTCGCTGCACTGGTTCGTCGATCTTTTCACCCAGGTGCGGACCGGCGACGTCAAGGGCTCGTTCGACCGTTCCATCAAGCTCGCCGTCATCGTCACCATCATCACGGTGGTGGTCTCGTTCCTGGCCGGGCTCGGCTTTCGCAAGCGCTTCCGCGGCGACACCGTCGTGTTCTACATGATGATCGGCAGCCTGGTCGCGCCGGGCCTCGTGCTCGGTCTCGGCACGGGCCTCCTGTTCCAGGCGCTCGGGCTGAATGCGAGCTGGTACACCTCCGCGCTTGGCGCGCAGCTGTCCTGGACGCTGCCGTTCGGCGTGCTCGTGATGTTCGCGGTGATGTCGCGCTTCAACCACGTCTGGGAGGAGGCGGCCTACGATCTCGGCGCCAGCCGCTGGCAGTCGATCCGGCTGGTGATGATCCCGGTGCTGGCGCCCGGCCTCGTCGCGGTCGCGCTGTTCGGCTTCACGTTGTCCTACGACGAGTTCGCCCGCAGCCTCCAGACCGCCGGTTCGCTGAACACGCTGCCGCTGGAAATCTGGAGCATGACGCTGAACGTCACGTCGCCCTCGCTCTACGCGCTCGGCACGGTGACGACCATCGTCTCCTTCATCGTCATCGGCGCGAGCCTGGGCAGCATCGTGCTGATCCAGAAGAAGCGCGGCAGCAGCGCAAAGGGTTGAGCTGGGAATGAAGAGCGATCGCGGCGATATCGAACTGGCGGGCATCTGCAAGAGCTTTGACGGCGCGACCAACGTGGTCGACGGCGTCAATCTCAGGATCGCCGACGGCGCCTATTGCTGCTTCATCGGCCCGTCCGGCTGCGGCAAGACCACGATCCTGCGCATGATCGCCGGCCATGAGGACCCGACCGCGGGCGAGATCATCATTGGTGGGCAGAACGTCGTGGGGTTGGCGCCGGTGCAGCGGCGCACCGCGATGATGTTCCAGTCCTACGCGCTGTTCCCGCATCTCACGGTGCGCGAGAACATCGCCTTTGCGCTGCGTGTGCGCGGCATGTCGAAGGCCGACCGGCTGCGCGCAGCCGATGCCATGATCGAAAAAGTGCGGCTGACGCAATTCGCCGATCGGCTGCCGGCGCAGCTCTCCGGCGGCCAGCAGCAGCGCGTTGCGCTGGCGCGCGCGGCGATCACCGAGCCGCGCGTGCTGCTGCTGGACGAGCCGCTGTCAGCGCTCGACGAGCAGCTCCGCGTGCAGATGCGCCAGGAGCTGCGGCGGATGCAGCGGGAGCTCGGCATCACCTTCATTCACGTCACCCACACCCAGCTCGAGGCGATTGCGCTCGCCGACCTGGTGGTGGTGATGGAGCAGGGCAGGATCAAGCAGGCCGGCGCCGCGCGCGACGTCTACGCCCATCCGCACGACCGTTACGTCGCCGAGTTCATGGGCGGCCAGAACGTGCTGTCGGGCCGGGTCGAGCGGGTGAATGGCTCGAGCTTTACGCTCGCGCAGGCCGCGCCTGATGGCATCGAGGTTCCGCTTCAGGCGCGCTCCACGGTCAGCGTCGGCGACAAGGTCGATATCGCGGTGCGCCGCGACGACGTCGCGCTGGTCCGGCCCGGCAAGGCGCTGCCGCCCGGCTCTACGTCGCTGCCGAGCCGGGTGCTCGCGATCGAGTACCAGGGCTATTTCGTCAAGGTCATGCTCGACACCGTGCCGGACGACGAGTTCGTGGCCTACGTGCCGGAAAAGACCTTCTTCGCGGACCCCTTCACCGTTGGCGATGTCGTGCTGGCCACATGGGCCACCGGCCGCGCGCTTCCACTCGCCTAAAGCCCCGTCGCGCACAGGAGTATTATCGTGCAGATATCCTTCACACTCAACGGCCGGCCAACCACGGTGGATGTCGAACCGGCGACGCTGGTCGCCGAGCTGCTGCGCGAGCAGCTCCACCTCACCGGCACCCATATCGGCTGCGACACCAGCCAGTGCGGCGCCTGTGTCGTGCACCTCGACGGGCTGCCGGTGAAGAGCTGCACGTTGCTCGCGCCCGCGCTCGACGGCGCGACCTTGCTCACCATCGAAGGCCTGCAAGGCGCGCCTGGCTCGAACCGGCTGCATCCGATGCAGGAGGCTTTCCGTGAGCATCATGGCCTGCAATGCGGCTTCTGCACGCCCGGCATGCTGATGACGGCGGTGGCGCTCGCGACCGAGAAGCCGTCGCTGACGGAAGCCGAAATCCGCCACGGCCTCGAAGGCAATATCTGCCGCTGCACCGGGTACCAGAACATCGTGGTCTCAGTGATGGCCGGCGCGGCCGCCATGAACGCGGCCAAGGGAGAGTGACCATGGGCAATGTGATCGGGATCGGCGCCTCACCGAAGCGGAAAGAGGACCAGCGCTTCCTCACCGGCCGCGGCAATTACGTCTCCGACATCAAGCGTCCCGGCATGACGGCCGGCGTGTTCGTGCGCTCTCCGCATGGGCATGCGAAGCTGCGCGGCATCGACAAGAGCGCGGCGCTTGCGGCAGCCGGCGTCATCGCTGTCCTGACCGGGGATGACGTCGCCGACGATGGACTCGGTTCGCTGCCCTGCGGCTGGGGCATTACCGACGCCAAGGGCGTACCGATGAAGGAGCCGCCGTTCCCGATGCTGGCGCAGGACAAGGTGCGCTTTGTCGGCGACATGGTGGCTTTCGTTATTGCCGAGACGCCGGAGCAGGCGAATGCGGCGGCCGAGCTGCTCAAGATCGACTACGAGGTGCTGCCGTCCGTGGTCGGCGTGCTCGAGGCCGTCCGGCCGGGCGCGCCGCAATTGTTCGACGATGTGCCGAACAACATCTGCTGCGACTGGGAGCTCGGCGACAAGGCCGCGGTCGAGACCGCATTCCGGAAAGCGGCGCATGTCGCAAAGCTCAGCCTGGTCAACAACCGCCTGATCGGCAATCCGATGGAGCCGCGGGCGGCGATCGCGGAATATGAGCCCGGCACCGATCGCTTCACGCTGTGGACCACCAGCCAGTTTCCGCATGTCGTGCGCTTCCTGATGGGCGCGCTGGTGCTGAACATCCCGCAGCACAAGCTGCGCGTGGTCGCGCCCGATGTCGGCGGCGGCTTTGGCGTCAAGCAATTCCACTACGGCGAGGAGGCCGTGATCACCTGGGCCGCCAAGCGGGTGATGCGGCCGATCAAATGGGTGGCGAGCCGCTCGGAAGGCTACGTCTCCGATCGGCACGGCCGTGATCACGTCACCGAGGCGGAGCTCGCGCTCGACGAGACCGGCAAGTTCCTCGCCTTCCGCGTCAACACGCTCGCCAATATGGGTGGCTATCTCTCGACCTTCGGGCCGAACATTCCGACCAATCTCTATGGCCCGCTGCTCGGCGGCGTCTACACCACGCCCGCAATCTACTGCAATGTGAAGGTGGTGTTCACCAATACCGTCCCGGTCGATGCCTATCGCGGCGCCGGCCGTCCCGAGGCGACCTTCGTGCTGGAGCGCATCGTCGATGTCGCAGCCAGCGAAATGGGGATCGATCGCGTCGAGATCCGCCGCCGCAACATGATTCCGAAGGAGGCCTATCCGTACCAGACGCCGGTGCTGGTACAGTACGATTCCGGTGATCCGATGGGCTGCCTCGACGGCGCGCTCGTCGCAGCCGACGTCAAGAATTTTGGCGTGCGCAAGGCGGCCTCGGCCAGCAAAGGCAAATTCCGCGGGCTTGGCTACTCGACCTATGTCGAGGCCTGCGGTCTTGCGCCCTCGCGCTTCGCGGGACGGCTCGGCGCGCGCGGCGGTCTCTATGAGAGCGCCACGGTGCGCGTTCATCCGACCGGCCAGGTCACGGTCATGATCGGCACCCACAATCACGGCCAGGGCCATGAGACGACGTTTGCGCAGATCGTCTCGGAAAAGCTCGGCGTGTCCTTTGAGAATGTCGACATCGTGTTCGGCGATACCGATCGCGTGCAGTTCGGCATGGGCACCTACGGCTCGCGCTCGCTGGTGGTCGGCGGCGCGGCGCTGTCGAAGGCGACGGACAAGGTGATCGTCAAGGGCAAGAAGATCGCGGCTCATCTGCTCGAGGCCGCCGAAGTCGATATCCAGTTCGAGGCCGGAAAATTCTCGGTCGCGGGCACGGACCGCACCAAGACGTTCGAGGAGATCGCGGGCGCCGCTTACGTGCCGCATGACTATCCGCTCGAAGTGCTGGAGCCGGGGCTGGAGGAGCAGGCCTATTACGATCCGGTCAACTTCACCTATCCCGGCGGCTGCCACATCGCCGAGGTCGAGGTCGATCCGGAGACCGGCACGGTGACGCTGGTCAACTATACGGCGGTGGACGACGTCGGCACGGTGATCAATCCGATGATCGTCGAGGGCCAGTTGCACGGCGGCATCGTGCAGGGCGTCGGCCAGGCGCTGTTCGAGAACGCGGTGTATGACGAGGGCTCCGGCCAGCTGCTGTCGGGCTCGCTGATGGACTATTGCATGCCGCGCGCCGACCACCTGCCGATGATGAAGGTCGAAACCCATTCCACGCTCTGCACGCACACGCCGATGGGCGTGAAGGGCTGCGGCGAGGTCGGCACCATCGGCTCGCCGGCGGCCGTCATCAACGCGGTGGTCGATGCGCTGGCGCATCTCGGCGTCACCCATGTCGACATGCCGGCCACGCCGAACCGGATCTGGCGCCTGTTGCAGAACGCGTCACTGCCGGTCGCCGCGGAATAGGGAGGACAACAATGAAACCGTTTGCCTATCATCAGCCGGGCCAGATTCCCGACGCCGCGAAGCTCTTGACCTCGATCGAGGACAGCAAGCCCGTCGCCGGCGGCATGACGCTGATCCCGACGCTGAAGCAGCGGCTCGCCAGCCCGGTCGCGCTGGTCGATCTTTCAAAGCTGCCAGACCTCAAAGGCATCACCGATGATGGCGCCACCATCACCATCGGTGCGATGACTCCGCATGCGGTCGTGGCCGCATCGAAGCTGGTGCAGACGAAAATTCCCGGCCTCGCCGCGCTGGCGTCCATGATCGGTGATCCCGCCGTACGCAGTCGCGGCACCATCGGCGGCTCGGTCGCCAACAACGATCCGGCGGCCGATTATCCGGCCGGCGTTCTCGGCCTCGGTGCCACCATCGTCACCAGCGCGCGCGAGATCGCGGCCGACAAATTCTTCCTCGGACTGTTCGAGACCGCACTCGAGCCGGGCGAGATCATCACCGCGATCCGCTTTCCGGTGCCGCTCAAGGCCGGCTACGCCAAATTCAAGGCGCCGGCGTCGCGCTATGCGCTGGTCGGCGTGTTTGTGGCGAAATTCGCCGATGGCGTCCGCGTCGCCGTCACCGGCGCAGGAGCGGGCGTGTTCCGGGTGCCGCCGATGGAAGCGGCGCTGTCGCAAAATTTCGATCCGTCCGCGGTCGCGGTGATCAAGATCGATACCGACGGCCTCACCTCCGATATCCACGCCGAAGCCGATTACCGTGCGCATCTCGTCACGGTCATGGCCAAGCGCGCCGTCGACGCGGCGCTCAGCTAGCTCCTTAGGGTTGATGATGACTGATGGTTCCGGCCGAACGGCCTTCCCGCCGGCGCCGACTGGCCTCGGCGCGCTCTCTGCTACCGAGATCGTTGCCGGCTACCGGCGCAAGGCGTTCACCCCGCGCGATGTCGTCGACGACACCATCGCCGCGCTCGAGGCGACGAATGAGGCCTGCAACGCGGTGGCGACGCCGATGTACGAGCAGGCGAGGGCGGAGGCCGACCGTCTCACCAGGGAAATGCGCGCGGGCGAAGCCAAGGGGCCGCTCGCCGGCGTGCCGGTCACGATCAAGGACCTCGTCTTCGTCGCGGGTGTGCCGGCCTATGGCGGCTCGCCGATGAACAGGACATTCGTGCCCGAGGCCGATGCCGCCGTGGTGTCGTCGCTGAAGGCCTCCGGCGCAATCATCACCTGCAAGACCACGACCTGCGAGTCCGGCTACAAGCTGACGGCGGACAGCCCGGTCACCGGCACCACGCGAAACCCATGGAATTCCGGTCGCACCAGCGGCGGATCGAGCGGCGGCGCGGCCGCCGGTGTGGCCGCCGGCTGCGGTCCGATCGCGATCGGCACCGACGGTGTCGGCTCGATCCGCGTGCCTTCGTCGTTCTGCGGCGTGTTCGGGCTCAAGCCGACCTTCGGCCTGGTGCCGCGCTCGCCCGGCTTTTCGCCGCCGTCCTGGGCTTCGCTGGCGCATACCGGACCGATCACCCGCACGGTCGCGGATGCCGCGCTGACGCTGGAGATCATCGCGGGCTATGATTTGCGCGATCCCGCAAGCCTGCCGGTGTCGCCGCGGCGGTTCGATACGCATGCCGTTCCGTTGAACGGCATGCGCATCGGCGCCAGCGCCGATTTCGGTTATGCCGCCGTCAGCCCCGACGTCCGCGCGGCTTTCAACAAGGCGCTGGCGATGCTGGAATCCTGCGGCGCGGAGGTGAGCATGGACGGGCCGGGATTGGATCCCGGAATCCTCGAGCACACGCTGAAGCCGATCGCGTTCACGGAGCAGGCCGCTGCTGTCGCCGGCAAGACGACGGCCGACCTCGCGGGTTGCGAGCCCGACTATCGCGACGTCGTCAGCGCCGGCCGCCATTACACTGGCACGGACTATATCGAGGCTGGCTACCGGCGCGGTCAGGCCCGCAACGCCTTCCTGAAATTGTTCGAGCGCGTCGATGCGCTGGTGACACCGACGGTCGCAGTGACCGCGTTCGAGGCCGGCCAGATCGGCGTCGACGAGATCGACGGCAGCAAGGTCGATCCGCATCTCGGCTGGTCGCCCTTCACCTGGCCGATCAACCTCGCCGGCCTTCCGGCGGCGACGCTGCCCTGCGGCTTCGACCGCGATGGCCTGCCGATCGGCTTGCAGATCGTGGCCCCCTGGCTCGACGAGCCGACGATCTTCCGCATCGCCGCTGCGTTCGAGCAGGCGCAGCCCTGGGCAAAATTTTGGCCGGCGCTGGCGTTGCGCGAACCGGATCTGGCGCGTGCGAAGGCGTGAGGCATACTTGGCGAGGTCGGCGCCGCCTTACCTCGCCCCGCTTGCGGGGAGAGGTCGGAATTCAAGCGCAGCTTGAATTCCGGGTGAGGGGGACTCTCCGCGAGTCCAGCTTTCACCGGCTTTGCCGATAGAGCCCCTCACCCCAACCCTCTCCCCGCAAGAGCGGGGCGAGGGAGCTCACTACCGATGCGGGGACAGATCGGGTTGACCTCATTGCGCCTTACGACAGCTCGATCGGGACGCCGCGTCCGCTGAGCTCTTCGTCCAGGCGCAGATAGTGCGCGAGATAATCGTGCAGCGCGGTCGCGGCCTTCGACGTGGCGCCGCTGGACTTGTAGAGCAGGAGCTCGACCTTCGGCAGCGGCGGCAGGCCTTCGTTGGGGCCGATCTCGCGCATCGCCGGCACCAGCGCGCTGCGGCCGAGCACGGTGACGGCCATGCCGGCGAAGGCTGCGGCCTGCAATCCGCCGACGCTTTCGCTGACGCAGGCGATGCGCCAGCGCAGGTTGGCACGCTCGAGCGTGTCGATCGCGTAGTCGCGATAGATGTTGCCCGGCGGCAGCAGTGCCAGCGGAATGGGCCGCTCCTGGTGCGCGGCGGATTGCTCGCCGGTCATCCAGACCAGCTGCTCGCGCCGCACCACCTGGCCGCCGGTAAAGTCGTTCATGCGGGTGACGAGCGCGATGTCGACGTCCCCGCGCTTGACGAGGCCCACCAGCGGCGTCGACAGCGCGCAGTTGAGCTCGACCTGGATGCGCGGAAACGACTTTCTGAACACGCTGAGGATCGAAGGCAGCATGAACGCCGCGTAGAGGTCGGGCGTGCCGAGCACGACCTGGCCCTCGATCTCCTGCGACGCCAGTTGCGAAATCAGCTCGTCATGCAACCGCAGGATGGATTTGGCGTAGGTGAGGACCGTGGTGCCGTCCTCGGTCAGTGTCAGCCGGCGGCCGGCATGCTCGAACAGCTGCTTGCCGGTGAGCTCCTCCAGGCGCTGCAATTGCAGCGTAATCGCCGGCTGGGTGCGGCCCAGCCGTCGCGCGGTCTCGGTGATGCTGCCGGTCTCGACCACCGAGATCAGCGACCGGAGCATGCGGATGTCCAGACTGATGAGGTTCATGCGGCGTCCATGTCGCCCAGATTTTATGCAATTTCCATGCTAGCGGCCGCGCGGCCCGCTCGTCCGTTACCTCGCTCGCGGGACGGTGGCGGCGGATTTTCCGCTCGACCGGCCCTTGCGTACCGCGTTCCAGAAAGTCTCGGCCGCCCGGGTCATGCGGGCACGCACGCGGAACAGCGAGATGCTGATCGCGATATCCCAGTCCGTGCCGCCAGCGCGCAGCAGGCGGCCGTTTTCGAGATCATGCCGCACGAGGCTCAGCGGCGCCCAGGTGATGCCGCGCCCCTCGCGTGCCATGTCGATCAAGAGCATGACCGGCGCGGAGAAGCTCGGAACGAGCCAGGCCGCCGGATCCTTGGTCGCCAGGAACGATGTGACGATTCGTCCGACGCCGGAGCCGGGGTGGTAGGCGAGATAGGGCAGCGCCGCACCGGCCGCGCCGGGCAGGGCATAGCGCGGTTTTGCCTTGCTGCGGCGTCCGCCGCGCGCGGGCCGGGCGATCGGCGCGCTGATCGGGACCAGCACGTCGGTCGAGAGTTCGATGCGCTGGAAGCGGTCCATGTCGAGCCGGCTCACCAGCGACGGATGATGGTGTGACAGCAGGAAGTGCGCCTGCGCATCCAGCAGCAGCTTTTCGCAGCCGGCGAAATTGGAGGCGACGAGCTGCACGGCCGAGCCGGCACGTGCACTGTCCGCGTTGCGAATCCATTCCGGGAAAAACGTTTGTGACAGCGCATGCGTGGCGGCAAAGGTGATGGTCTCGGCCTTCAGCCGCGCCACTTCCAGCGCTTCCTCGCGTCCGACCAGCACCCGGCGCAGCACGTCCTCGGCAACGGAGCGAAAACTCTCGCCGGCCGGCGTCAGCGTGATCGTGTGCGTCGAGCGCTCGAACAGCGCCGTTCCCAGCCACTCTTCGAGCGACCTGATGCGGCGGCTCAGCGCCGGCTGGGTCACATGCCGGCGCTGGGAGGCGCGCGAGAACCCGCCCTCCTCGGCGATGGCAAGGAAATCCTCCAGCCAAATCAGGTCCATATGACGTTTTGTCCTTAAATCATACCGATACGGCATTAGCGCCTGAAAGACCGCTGGTCCAATGTAAACGGCATCGGAAGACAAGAACAAAGCGCCATCGACGCATGGCGCGACGATGCCGTTGGAGGGAAGCAAATTGCAGGTCGCCGCAACGCCGCTGTCCGAGCCCATCTCGAGGCCGGTTACCGAAGGCCGCCGCAAGCCGCTCTGGCGCGAGCAATATGTCCTGGTGATTGCCGGCGCCGCGCTCGGCGTCCTGTTCGGCGCCCTCCTTCCGACCGTTGCCGTCGAATTCAAGCCGCTTGCCGACGCCTTCATTTCGCTGATCAAGATGACGATCGCGCCGCTGATCTTCCTGGTCGTGGTCACCGGCATCGCACAGGTCGGAGACATGAAGGCCGTGGGCCGCATCGGCCTCAAGGCCTTCGTCTATTTCGAGGTGGTGACGACACTGTGCCTGCTGTTCAGCTTCGTCGTGGTGCGCTGGGTCCAGCCCGGCGCGGGCGTGGCGCATGCGACCGCGCAGCAGGCCGAGACCGTCGCCCGCTACTCGCAAGCCCATGTCGGCTCGCTGTCGGCCTACATCCAGCACATGATCCCGGAAAGCTTTGTCGGTGCGTTTGCCGCCGGCGACGTGCTCCAGGTGCTCGTGCTTGCGCTGCTCTGCGGCATCGGCCTGTTGCTGCTCGGCGAGAAGGCTGCGCCATTGCGGACCGGCATGGAACGGGTGACCGAGCTCGTGTTCAGCGTCGTCCATGTCGTGGTGGCGCTGGCTCCGATCGGCGCCTTCGGCGCCATGGCCTTCACGGTGGCGAAATTCGGCGCCGCCACGCTGTATGCGCTGGCGTTGCTGGTCGGTACCGCCTGGGCGATGATGGCCTTCTTCATCTTCGTCATTCTCGGGACGATCTGCCGCCTGGTCGGAATCCGCCTGATGGATTTGCTGCGGCTGTTGCGGACCGAGCTGCTGGTCGTGCTCGGCACCTCGTCGTCGGAAACCGCGATCCCCGGCATGATGGAGAAGCTGCCGAAGGCAGGCGTGGGGCGTGCGGTCGCCGGCCTCGTCATTCCCTCCGGCTATTCCTTCAATCTCGACGGCGTCGCGCTGACGCTGCCGCTCTCGACCATCTTCGTCGCCCAGGTCTACGGCGTCGAGCTGACCGCCGCACAGCAGCTGAGCCTGTTCGTGGTGATGCTGTTCACGAGCAAGGGCGCTGCCGGCGTCACCGGCGGTGCGTTCGCTGCGCTGGCCGCGACCGTGGTCGCCGCGGGGCTGCCGGCGGAGGGACTGGCGCTGCTGCTCGGCATCGACCGCTTCATGTCGCTGGCGCGTGCCATCACCAACACCATCGGCAACGCCGTGGCCGCCATCGTCGTCGCGAAGTGGGATGGGGAATTCAACCGGGAGGACTGGACTCAGTCCGCCGCGCAAATCCAGACAGTGAAGTAAGGATCCAAGGCTTCCAAATGACCACCAACACCAATGAACTGCCCGTCGTCGCGCTGACGCCGGGCGATTGCACCGGCATCGGCCCCGAGCAGATCGCGCGCATTCTCTCCGACGACCGGCTCGCTGACGCCGCGCGCCTTGTCGTCATCGGCGACGCCCGCGTGCTCGAGATGGGTATGGCGCAGGCCGGGGTGAAGCTGACGGTCGAGCGGATATCTTCGCCCAAGGCCGCTTCATGGGGCCGAGGCACGGTGCAGCTCGTCGATCTCGGCAACACCGACCCCGCCAAATTCCCGATCGGCAAGGCCAGCGCCGAGTCGGGCCGGCTCACCGGCGAGACGCTGGCGCGCGCGATCGATTTCTCCAAGGCTGGCGAAGTCGATGCGATCACGTTTGCGCCGCTCAACAAGCGCGCGATGTTCGACGGCGGCTGGAAGTTTCCCGACGAGCACAAGATGTTCGCGAGCCTGCTCGGCCACAAGACCTACTTCTCCGAGATGAACGTGCTGGACGGACAATGGATGTCCCGCGTCACCGGGCATCAGTCGCTGCGCGAGGCGCTCGACGGCATCAACCCGGCGAGCATCACCGACTCGATCGCGCTGGTGGACCGCATGATGCGGAAAGCCGGCGTCGCCAAGCCGCGCATCGCGGTGGCCGCGCTCAACCCGCATGCCGGTGAGGGTGGCCTGTTCGGCCGTGACGAGATCGAGATGATCCGGCCGACCGTGGAAGCGGCTGCGAAGACCGGGATTGCCTGCACGGGACCGTATCCAGCCGACACCGTCTATGTCCGGGCCTTCGCCGGCGAGTTCGACAGCGTGGTCGCGATGTATCACGACCAGGGCCAGATCGCGACCAAGCTGCGCGGCTTCAATCGCGGCGTCACCGTCACCGCCGGCCTCGAGACCGTTTTCACCACGCCGTCGCACGGCACGGCGTTCGATATCGTAGGCCAGGGCGTGGCCAAGACCGGCGCGCTGGAAAGCGCGGTCCGTCTCGCGGCCCAACTGGTATCGATCAAGGTCAAGGAGGCATCTTATGCACACTGATCGCAGGACCCTGCTTCAGGCCGTGGCCGCGCTCCCGCTCGCGACCGTCGGCACCAGCACTGCTTTCGCACAAACCCCGGCCGCGGTGCCCGCGGCCGCGCCGCCAAAGGAGGTCACGCGTGCGCTGGCGCATTATATCGTCACCGCAAGTTATGACGACCTGCCTGCCAATGTCCGCAAGGAAGGCGTCCGCACCCTTCTGAACTGGGTCGGCGTCGCGATCGGCGGTTCGCATCACCAGACCGTCGACATTGCGGTCGCCGCGCTCGGCCCGTTCTCGGGCCCGCAGCAGGCCTCCCTGTTCGGGCGGCGCGAGCGGTTCGACATCATGAACGCGGCCTTCATCAACGGCGTGTCCAGCCACATCTTCGACTATGACGACACGCATCTGAAGACGATCATCCATCCCGCGGGTCCCGTCGCCTCGGCCATTCTCGCGCTGTCGGAAATGCAGCCGGTCTCCGGCAAGGAATTTTTGAACGCGCTGGTGCTCGGCGTCGAGACCGAGTGCAGGATCGGCAATTCCGTCTATCCCAACCATTACGATGTCGGCTGGCACATCACCGGCACGGCCGGCGTGTTCGGCGCGGCGGCCGCCGTCGGCAAGCTGTTGAAGTTGAACGAGCAGCAGATGACATGGGCGCTTGGACTGGCCGCTTCCCAGCCCGTGGGTCTTCGCGAATCCTTCGGCTCGATGAACAAGAGTTTCAACCCGGGCCGCGCCGCCTCCAGCGGCATCTTCGCGGCCATTCTGGCCTCGAAGAATTTCACCTCGTCCGACGCGATGATCGAGGCCAAGCGCGGCTGGGCCAACACGATCAGCACCAAGCAGGACTACAACGAGATCCTGGGCGACCTCGGCAAGCGCTATGAGGCCGCACTCAACACCTACAAGCCGTTCGCCTGCGGCATCGTGCTGCATCCGGCGATCGATGCCGCGATCCAGCTCCGCAACGAGAACAAGGTGACGGCGGACCAGATCGAGCGTGTCGACCTCAAGGTCCATCCGCTGGTGCTGGAGCTCACCGGCAAGAAGACGCCGCAGCAGGGGCTGGAAGGCAAGTTCAGCATCTACCACGCCGTCGCGGTCGCGATCATCGAGGGCGCCGGCGGCGAGAAGCAGTTCAGCGACCGCGCCGTGACCGATCCGACCATTGTCGCGCTGCGCGGCAAGGTCAATCCTGTCATCACGGCCGGCATCAAGCCTGAGCAGGTCGATCTCACCATCGTGCTCAAGGATGGGCGCAAGCTCAACCGGTACATCGAGCACGCCATCGGCAGCGTCGAGGTGCCGATGACCGACAAGCAGCTCGAGACCAAGTTCTCCGATCTCGCGGACGGCATCATTCCTGCTGCGATGGTCAGGCGTGTCATGGATGCATGCTGGAATGTCGAAGGTCTGGTCAGCGCGGCGGAAATCGCCAAGATGTCGGTCTCATCTTGATTCTGGAGTTACTGGGAATGCCCTCACGCCGCCGTTTCCTTCAATCCGCCGGCTCGATTGCCGCTCTCGCTGCAACTGGCGGCCGCACGGCTCGCGCGGCGGGCCCAGGCGTCACCGAGCGGCTCGCTCGCTACATGGTCGCTGCGCGCGATCAGGAGCTGCCCGGGCAGGTGGTGCTCGAATGCAAGCATCGCATTCTCGATACGCTCGGCGCGATGGTGTCCGGCTCGCGCATGCGGCCGGGCGAGATGGCGCTGAAATATGTTCGTACGCTCGGCGGCGACGCGCAGGCCTCCGTGGTCGGCTCCGACTTCCGGACCACGGCGGTCAATGCGGCGCTGGCCAACGCCATGTGCGCTCATGCCGACGAGACCGACGACTTCGAGCCTGTGACCAAGGCGCATCCGGGATCGGCCGTGGTGCCGGCCGCGCTCGCAATGGCCGAGCGGGAGCATCGCAGCGGCCAGGATGTCATCCGCGCGGTCGCGCTCGGCTACGACCTGACCTGCCGCCTGCTGATGGCGCTGGGGCCGGATCTCGTGCGCGGCTCGCATCGGAGCGCCGAGGGAACGTCGTCGACCTTCGGCGCGCTCGGCGCCGCCGCATCGCTGGCGCGGCTCGACGAGAAGGGGATGCGCTACGCGATCTCCTATTCGTCGCAGCAGGTGTCCGGCCTCTGGAGCTGGGTCAAGGACAAGGACCATATCGAGAAGGCGTTCGATTTCGCCGGCATGGGCGCCCGCAACGGCGTGATGGCCGTCGACATGGTCAAGAACGGCCTGACCGGCGTCGACGACGTGCTCGACGGCACCCATAACCTCTTCATCGCGCTGTCGAGCGATCCGAAGCCCGAGGAGATGGTCAAGGATCTCGGCAGCCGCTTCTACGTCACGGAGACGGCGATCAAGACCTTTTCGGTCGGCTATCCCATCCAGTCGCCGCTGGATGCGACCCTGACGCTGCGCAAGCAGCACAGCCTCACGCCAGATAACGTTCGTAGCATCCTGGTCAAGCTGCCGACCGATGCGATGGGGATCGTGGGCGAGAGCGCGATGCCCGACGTCAATTGCCAGCACCTCGTTGCGGTCGCGCTGGTCAAGGGTGCCGTGTCGTTCACCGACAGCCACGACGTCGCGCTGATGCATGACCCGAAGATTCTCGAGCAGCGCGCCAAGGTGACGCTGGCCGGCGACAAGGCGCTGATGGATCCGGCCGCGCCGCGCGGTGCTGTCGTCGAGGTGACATTAACCGATGGCAGGAAGGTCGAGCACTTCACGAAGTACCCGCCGGGTACCAAGGAGAATCCGCTGAGCACGGAAGCAGTGGCGGCGAAGACGCGGGACCTGATCGCGCCGGTGCTGGGTGGCGACAGGGCCGAGAAGCTGATCGAGCAGATCGCCAATCTCGAACGGCTTGACGACGTCGGACAATTGAGGCCATTGCTGACGGCATGATGATTCAATCAATAACAAGACAAACATCAAGGAAGTGCCCATGCGCGGGGTTATTCGACGCATCTTTGTGGCCGCCTGTGCGGCCGTTCTGTTCTCCGGCTTTGCGGTAGCGCAGGATTATCCCTCCCGTCCGGTCAAGATCATCGTGCCGTTCCCGGCCGGCGGGTCCAACGACATCATCGCCCGCATCGTTGCGCAGAAGCTGACCGAGCGGAACGGCCAGACCTTCCTGGTGGAGAACCGCGGCGGCGCCGGCGGCAATATCGGCGCCGAGACGGTCGCGAGCGCCGATGCCGACGGCTACACCCTGCTGCTGACCGCACCGCCACCGCTGACGATCAACGGATCGCTTTACAAGAAGCTGCCGTTCGATCCCGCCAAGGCCTTTGCGCCGGTGGCGCTGATCGCGTCTGTGCCGATCGTTCTGGTCGTCAATCCGTCGGTGCAGGCGAAGAACGTGGGCGAGCTGATTGCGCTGGCCAAGGCCAAGCCGGGCTCGTTGAATTTCGGCTCGTCCGGCATCGGATCGACCAATCATCTCGCCGGCGAGCTGCTCAAGAGCATGGCGGGCGTCGATATCGTGCACGTGCCCTATCGCGGCGCGGCGCCGGCGATGAACGACCTGCTCGCGGGCCAGATCCCCTTCATGTTCGACAACATGCCCGCGGTGCTGCCGCAGGTGCAGGGCAAGGCCATCAATGCGATCGCGGTCGCAGGCGCCAAGCGCGCGGAGGCGCTGCCCGACGTACCGACGGTCGCCGAGACCATTCCGGGCTTCGAGGCCTCGTCCTGGTTCGGACTGGTGGCGCCGGCGAAGACGCCCCAGCCTGCGCTCGCCAAGCTGAGCGGCGAGCTTGAAGTCATCCTGAAAATGCCCGACGTCAGGAAGCGGCTTGCTGAGCTTGGCGCCGAGCCCGGCACGGTTTCCGGCGTCGCGTTCGGACAGTTCATGGTGGACGAGACCACGAAGTGGGGCAAGCTCGTTCAGGCCTCTGGCGCCACGGTAGACTAGGGCTGCGTCATGGATCTGAATCTCGGCGGCAAGGTTGCCGTCATCACCGGCGGCAGCATCGGCATCGGCCGTGCCATCGCCGCCGAGCTCGCGCGCGAACAAGCGCATGTCGTGATCGTCGCGCGCGACGCCGAGCGGCTTGCGGCGTCAGCTCAGGAGATGTCGCGAGACACCGGCCGGCGCGTGATCGCCTGCGCCGGAGACATGACCAGGCCCGACGACATCGCTCGGGCGATGGACACGGCGCGCAAGGCGTTCGGCCGCATCGACATTCTCGTCAACAATGCCGGGGCCTCGCCGATGGGCCGGATCGCGGAGACGCCGGATGCGACCTGGGCCAAGTCGATCGAGCTGAAACTGCTCGGCTACATGCGCTGCGCCCGCAATGTCCTGCCCGAAATGCGCGACCGCCGCTGGGGCCGCGTCATCAACATCATCGGCCGCAGCGGCCACCAGCCGCGCGCGGCCTATATGGCGGGCGGCGCGGTCAACGCGGCGCTGCTGAACTTCACGCTGGCGCTCGCCGAGGAATGCGCGCCGGATAATGTGCTGGTCACCGGCGTCAATCCCGGTCCCGTGCAGACCGATCGCTGGGACAGCCTGATCTCGCAGGGCGCGGCGATTGCGGGTCAGGATCAGGGCACGACCAATGCAGCAGCGATTGCCTCGGTGCCGCTCGGTCGCGTCGGGCAGCCGCACGAGGTGTCGGGCCTTGTTGCGTTCCTCTGTTCAGACCGCGCGTCCTTCATTACTGGAACCTGCATCAATGTCGATGGCGGTGGAACGAGGTGTATCTGATGGCTAGCGAACTGCGGAAGATCAGTGTCAGCGACGATTGCGAGCTCGCGGTTCGCCTCGACGACTATCTCCTGCCGTGGGACACCAGGCCGCCGGTCGTGATGCTGCACGGGCTCGCCGAGAGCGGCGAGGCGTTCCGGCGCTGGGTGCCGTATTTCGCCACGCATCATCTCGTGGTGCGGCCCGATCTGCGCGGCTATGGCGATTCGACGCCGATGCAGGGTGATTACGCCTATCGTTTTGCTGGTCTCGGCGACGACATCGTCCGGCTGCTTGATGCGCTGAAGCTCGATCGTGTGTTCCTGGTCGGGGGCAAGATCGGCGGCACGCTGGCGATGCACTTGACGGCCAAGCACCCGGATCGCGTGATCGCGGTCGCCGCGGTCGGCGCGCCGGCGTCACTCACCTCGTTCAACGAGCGGGCGCCGACCTGGCGCAAGCAGATCCGCGAGCACGGCGTCGAGCCCTGGGTGCGCGAGACCACCGCCGGCCGGCTCGGATCGTCGCTGCCGCCGGCGGCGCTGGACTGGTGGATCAAGCTGATGTCGAAGACCAAGGCCTCGACGCTCGAAGCATTTCTCCAGATGGTGCCGACGGTCGATGTCACCGGCGAGCTGCCCTCGATCAAGCGCCCGGCGCTGGTGATCACCACGACCGGCTCGGGGCTCGGCGACGTCGCCTCGGTCAAGGCCTGGCAGGAGACGATTCCGGGCTCGAAGCTCGAGGTGCTGCCCGGCGATTCCTATCATGTGGCCGCGACGGACCCGGATGTCTGCGCCCGGATGGTCAGGGAGTTCTTCGATCGGCTCAAAACATGAGAGATGAGTCCGAATAGCCCACCAAGAGGCTCGGACGAAACGCATGACGAAAGGGGAGGAACGATGAGCTTGAAGCAAATGCTGGCCGGCTGTCTCGGCGCGACGGCGCTGCTGCATGCCGGCACCGGAATGGCGGCGAATGTCGAGATATCCGCGAGCGACATCGGTGGACAGGTGACCAGCGACAAGGGTGGAGAGGCCGGCGTCTGGGTGATCGCCGAGACCAGGGACCTGCCCACCAAATATGCGAAGGTGGTGGTGACCGACGATCAGGGCCGGTTCGTCATCCCGGATCTTCCCGCCGCCAGTTACAAGGTCTGGGTGCGGGGCTACGGTTTGCGGGACACCGCGCAGCAGGAGGTTCGTCCCGGCAAGGTGGTGGATTTCAAGGCCGCTGCCGCTTCGCCCAAAGAGGACGCGCAGAATTATCCGGGGATGTACTGGTACTCGATGCTCGACATTCCGAGACCCGAGGAATTTCCCGGCACCGGCGACAAGGGCAACAAGATGCCGGAGACCATGAAGTCGCAGGCCCAGTGGGTCGATACGGTCAAGAACATGTGCCAGTCCTGCCACGCGCTCGGGACGCGGGGCATTCGCGAAGTCCCGAAGGTGTTCACCGACGGCTATGATTCGCATACGGCCTGGGCGGTCCGCACCCAGGCCGGCCAGGCCCAGGAATACATGGCGACGGTGCTCGCCAGCATGGGCCCCGAGAAGGTCTACGACCTGTTCTCGAAATGGACCGATCGCATCGCTGGCGGCGAACTGCCGTTCGACAAGCCCGAGCGGCCCAAGGGCATCGAGCGCAATGTGGTCTTCACGATGTGGGACTGGGCGGCGCCGACGCGCTATCAGCACGATGCGATCTCGACCGACAAGCGCAACCCGCGCCTCAACGCCAACGGCCTGATCTACGGATCGTCGGAGGAAAGCTCCGATCTCGTGCCGACGCTCGATCCCGTGAAGAACATCGCCGGCACCATCAAGCATCCCTATCTCGATCCGAACACGCCGTCGTCGACCGACGCGCCGCGGGGCCCGTCGGCCTATTGGGGTGACGAGCCGATCTGGGATGGCCACACCAGCATCCACAACGTCATGATGGACGAGCAGGGCAAGGTGTGGTTCACGGCGCGCCTGCGCCCGCCGGCCAATCCGGACTATTGCAAGCAGGGCTCGGACCTGCCGTCGGCGAAGGTGGCGCCGCAGGCCACCTCATTGCGCCAGCTGTCGCGCTTCGATCCCGCAACCGGCAAATGGGACCTGATCAACACCTGCTTCACGACCCACCACCTGTATTTCGACGACGATGCCAATCAGACGCTGTGGACCAGCTCCGGCGGCCCCGGCCTCGGCGGCGGCCTGGTCGGCTGGCTCAACACCAGGCAGTATCGCGAAACCCTCGACGACGTGAAATCGCAGGGCTGGACGCCGCTGATCATCGACACCAACGGCAATGGCAAGCGCGACGCCTATGTCGAGCACAAGGATCCCGTCGATCCGACCAAGGACAAGCGCATCGCGGCGTCGTTCTACGGCATCATGCCGAGCCCGGTCGACGATTCGATCTGGGGCCAGGCGATGGACCGCGGCTTCTCGCGCATCGATCAGCCCGGCTACATCGTTCGCGTGATGCCGGGACCCGATCCCGCCAACACCGCGCTGTCCGAAGTGTATCAGCCGCCGGAGGGCACGTTCGGGCCGCGTGGTCTCGACATCGGGCTTGACGGCGTGGTGTGGACGGTCTTGTCCAGCGGTCATCTCACAAGCTTCGACCGCAAGCTCTGCAAAGGGCCGCTCAACGGGCCGACCACGGCGGACGGCAGGCAATGTCCCGAAGGATGGAAGATCTGGCGCATGCCCGGGCCGCAGTTCAAGGGACTCGATGCCAGCGGCAGCGCAAACCACGCCTATTACGTCTGGGTGGACCGCTACAACACCTTCGGACTCGGCGCCAACGTGCCGATCGCCAGCGCCAATGGCAGCGAGTCGCTGCTCGCGCTCGTCAACGGACAGTTGGTGAATCTGCGCAATCCCTATCCGCTTGGCTTCTTCACCAAGAATGTCGACGGTCGTATCGACGACCCCAATACGGGCTGGAAGGGGCGCGGCCTGTGGAGCACGACGGGAACGCGCGCGAGCTTCCACGGTGAGGGCGGCAAGGAGGCCTCGCCTAAAGTCTACAAGGTGCAGATGCGGCCAGATCCATTGGCCCATTGATTGTTTGATCCCATCGATCGCTCCGCTACAAACGAGTGCCCAAGCCAAGGGAACAGAACCATGACAAAAACCTCTCGACGTGACCTGCTCACCGCCGCAGCCGCGATGACCGCGGCAGGCCTCGCCGATACGGCTCCCGCCGCGGCGCAGGCCGGACCGAAGCCGATCTTCCCGGTGCCGATGATCGCGATCCCGATCGTCGGCGAGACAAGCGTGTTCCAGGTCCGCCGCATCTACTGCATCGGGCGCAACTATGCCGCACACGCGATCGAGCGCGGCTCGGATCCCAACCGGGAGCCGCCGTTCTTCTTCCAGAAGCCGACCGATGCGATCCAGAACGTCGCGGTCGGCGAGGTCGCGGACCATCCCTATCCGTCGCTGACCAAGAACTATCATCACGAGGTCGAGCTGGTCGCAGCGATGAAATCCGGCGGCACCAACATCCCGGCCGAGAAGGCGCTCGACCATGTCTATGGCTACGCGCTCGGCCTCGACATGACCCGGCGCGATCTCCAGAACGGCATGGCCGCGGAGAAGAAGCCCTGGGAGATCGGCAAGAGTTTTGACCACGCCGCGGTGATCGGTCCGATCCATCCGGCCAGCAAGACCGGCCACTTCGAGAAGGGCGCCATCTCGCTGGCAATCAACGGCACGGTCAAGCAGAGCTCGGATCTCAGCAAGATGATCTGGAGCGTCGCCGAGCAGATCGCAAAGCTTTCGGAAGCGTTCGAGCTGAAGGCGGGCGACATCATCTATTCCGGCACGCCGGAGAATGTCGGCCCCGTGGTGAAGGGCGACGTGCTCCTCTGCAAGCTCGAGGGCCTGCCGGACATGTCGATCAAGATTGTGTAGCGGCTGCAGCTTTCTTTACCTCTCCCCGCTTGCGGGGAGAGGTCGGATTGCGCAGCAATCCGGGTGAGGGGGTACAGGTCTCACGCCGATCTCGCGTGTGGAGAGAGGCCCCTCACCCCAACCCTCTCCCCGTAAGAACGGGGCGAGGGAGTGCACCGCCGTTTTGTCGGCGATCGTTCAACCCTGGAGGCAGTAACATGCTGCGGCATAGCTTGATTGCTGCGTTGGGCTTTGTCTTCCTTACGATCCCTGCCTTCGATGCGAAAGCCGAGGGGCCGAGCGACATCGCGCCGACGGGATCGCTGCGCGTGGCGGTGGCGGTCGGGCCCGCCGCGTCGGCGTTCTGGACCACGCGCGATCCGGCGACGGGAAAGCCGCGCGGCGTCACCGTCGAGCTCGCCAAGGCTGCGGCCGACAAGCTGCATGTGCCGCTGCAACTCGTCGAGTACCAGAGTTCCGACGAGATCGCCGCGGTGAGCGGCAAGGACGTCTGGGATCTCTCCTTCATGCCGGCGGACGTCAAGCGCGAGCAGTTCGTCGACCAGGGGCCCGCTTATGTCGCCTATATGAGTGGCTATCTCGTTCGCGCCGGCTCGGACATCCGTTCCGTTGCGGATGTCGATCGCGCCGGAATGCGGGTCGGCTGCATCGAGGGGACGTCGACATCGCGCACCGTCGAGAGGTCGTTGAAGCAAGCCAGGCTGACAAAATTCGTGAAGCCGGAAGAGGCGGCCGAGCTGATCGGCAAGGGTGAGCTCGATGCGCTCGCGATGGGTATGGGGGCGTTGGAAGACCTGTCGCGAAAACTGCCCGGAACCAGGGTGCTGGACGAGGTGATTCAATCGACCGGCGTGGTCGTGGTCGTTCCCAGGGGCAAGACCTTGGCGAAGGCCTGGGCCGCGCATTTCCTCGATGAGGCCAAGGTGGACGGCACGGTGCGTCGCGCGCTCGACGGCAACGGATTCACCGGCGACAAGGTCGCGCCGTAGTTGCGCCGATCTGCCTTCGCTGGAACTGCGATCTGACCGCGGAAGCCTTTGTATTGCCGGAGTTCCATGGGCGATTGCCCCGTGTTGGGCAACGAACAAACGTCCTGTGGCCATATTTGAGTAAGAGTGATCTCCCGTGAGGGAGGCGCTCCGATGAATAAAGCTCTGATCATTGCCGTCGTGCTGCTGGCTGGCGTGCCTGCAAGCGCCGCCGCGCAGGAGCGCGCGGGTGCTGCGGCGATCGGAGCCGTGTCAGGCGCCGTCGTGCTGGGGCCGATCGGTGCCGTCGCGGGCGCGGTGGTCGGTTATACCGCCGGACCTGCAATCGCCCGGTCCTGGGGCGCAAGAGACTCGCGCTCGGCGAGACACCGCCAGCCGCCGCGCCGGGAGGCCTATCGTGCAGCCGCGACCGGCGCTCCGCCGCGCGCGCGTGAGGCGATGAATGCCAACGGCCAAGTCAGGGCTGCCAGCAATTCGCCGGCTCAAGCCGCGCCTGCGGCGCAGCCTGTTCAAGCTGCTCCGGTTGCGCCGGAGCAGACGTCGGCGCCGCCCATTCAGGGATTCGAATGAGGTTTCGGCTTCAGGCCGCGGTCGTCTTCGGCCGCAGCCGGTCGACCGTCCGTGCGATCAGCGCGGCCACTTCGCTGACTTTCGGCCCAATCCGAAACTCCGGGCCGGCGACGACGACCGAGAGTCTGCGATCGCTGATCGGGAGCGGGATCGCAGCGCCGGCGAGATCGCGGCTGTAGTCGCCGAAACTCTGGCAGTAGCCGCGTTGAATCGAATTGCGCAGCTCCGCCTCGACGGCTTCGATGCTGATCGGCGTCGACGGGCCATACTGCCTGAACTCGATCTTGCGGTAGACGGAGTCGCGCTCTTCCTGGGAATATTGCAGCAGCAATGCGCGGCCGCTGGCGGTGGCGTGAATCGGCACGCGATGGCCGATGGTGGCGAAATAGCGGATCGCGGCCTGGGACTCGACGACGTCGATGAAGACCGCCATCACGCCGGCCGGCGCCACAATCGAAGCGGTCTCGCCGGTCTCCGCCGAGAGGTCGGCGATCAGCGTGTGCGTCCAGGGCGGCAGCGGCTCGACCTCCGAGATCATCCGCGCCATCGCCAGCCATCGCGGCGTCGGATAGAAGCCGGCGCGCGGCCGCGGTTCGTAGAGGTAGCCTTTCTCCGACAGCGTCGCGAGCAGGTTGAAGGTCGACGAGCGCGGCCAGCCGAAATGATCGGCGATCTCGGCAAGCGTCGCCGGCTTCCTCGTCTGTGCGAAGAACTCCATGATCTCCAGGACGTTTGCAGCTTGGCGAACGATCATGCTCGGATCCCGTCTGTCGCGACGCGTTGTCCCGGATCTATGGCTGGCCGAGGATTTTCTTCGCGGCGCGAAGATGCGGCTTGTCGATCATCATGCCGTCGAGGCGCAGCGTGCCGGAGTTGGGATTGCTTGCGAACGCCGCAATGACCTTCTCCGCCCAGCTGCGCTCGGCCTCGGTCGGCTCGAACGCCGCGTTGACGACGTCGACATGCTTGGGGTGGATCAGCGCCTTCGCCGAAAATCCATCGCGCCGCGCCGCGCGCGTTTCCTGCTCGAGCCCGGTGAGATTGTCGATGTCGGTATAGACCGTGTCGATCGGTGCGACCTCGGCCGCGGCCGCCGCCATCAGGCAGAGATCGCGGGCGAGACGATAGGGGCTATGGAACACACCGCCCGCGGCCTTTTCGGTAGCGCCGAGCGAGGCCGACAGATCTTCGGCGCCCCACATCAGGCCGGCGAGGCGAGGGGAAGAGTCCTTGTAGGTGCCGAGGCCGAAGATCGAGCCGGCGGTTTCGGTCGCGACACACACGATACGTGTCGAGCCGACAGTGGTCCCGGCCGCCGCCTCGAAGGCTTCGAGCCAGGTCGCGATTTGCCGAACATCGTCGCCGCCGCGCGATTTCGGCAGCACGATGCCATCGGGCGCCCCCGGCATCACCGCGGCGAGATCGGCCAGCGTCATGCCGGTGTCGAGCGCGTTGACGCGGACATAGAGCTGGTGCGGGCCGCGTCGGCCCTTCAGCATTGCTAGCGTCAGCGTGCGCGCCTCGGCCTTCTTCTCGGTGACGACGGAGTCCTCGAGATCGATGATCAGGGCGTCGGCATTGCCTTCGCTGGCCTTCTCGAATTTGCGCGGGGAATCGCCCGGGACGAACAGCATCGAACGCATCAGACTGGCCTCTTGTGCATCATCGCCATGCGGCGGCATTTGCCGACGATCTCGTCGTTCTGGTTCCAGGCGTGGTGCTCGAACTCGACGATCCCCGCCTTGGGGCGCGATTTGGATTCCCGCAACGAAAGCACCTTCGTCGTCGCCCGCAAGGTGTCGCCATGGAAGACCGGTTTCGGAAAGGTGACGTCGGTCATGCCGAGATTGGCGACGGTGGTGCCCATGGTGGTATCATACACCGTCATGCCGATCATGATGCCCAGGGTGTAAAGGCTGTTGAAAATGCGCTGGCCGAACTCGGTCTGGGCCGAGAAATGGGCGTCGATATGCAGCGGCTGCGGATTGAGCGTCAGCAGGCTGAACATGGTGTTGTCCATCTCCGTGACGGTCCGGGTCAGCGGATGCCTGAACTCCTGGCCCACGGAAAACTCCTCGAAATAAAGTCCGGCCATCGCGGTTTCCTCCCTGTCGTTGCGATCTTGGCCAGCGCCCGCGCTTTAGGGCGGCGCTGCCAGGTGAACTGCTTTTTGCTGCGCGAGCGCTTCGATCTCGTCCCCCGAGAAGCCGGCTTCGTGCAGAATGTCGCGGCCATGCTGGCCGAGCGTTGGCGCCGGGCCGGCCGGCTCGGGCTGGGTCACGCTCCAGGTCGAGGGAACGCGCATCTGGCGGATGCGGCCTTCCACGGGATGATCCACCGTCTTGAAGAAGCCGACCGCATTGAGATGCGGATCGTCCAAAATCGTCTCCAGCGTATGCATCGGCATGACCGGAATGTCGGCGCGCTCCAAGAGCTCACGCCAGTCCGCGGTGCTGCGCGTCAGGAAGATGTGGCCGATCTCCTCGTAGATCTCGTCGATGTGCTTCGTTCGCGACGCATGGTTGGCGAAGCGGGGCTGCTGCAAGAACTCAGTCTGTCCGATCGCCTCAAAGAAGCTGCGCCAGTGCTTGTCGTTGTAGATGAGGACGCAGAGATAGCCGTCGCTGGTCTTGTAGGGTTTTCGATAGCGCGAGAGCAGGCGGGCATAGCCGCCATGGTCGAGCGGCGGATCGTAGGTCAGTCCGCCCAGATGATCGACCAGCACGAATTCCGTCATCGATTCGAACATCGGCACGTCGATGCGCTGGCCGATGCCGGTGCGGCTCTGATGCATCAGCCCGCCCATGATGGCGTTGACCATCATCAGGCCGACGATACGGTCCGCGATCGTGACGGGAACGTAGCGCGGCGTGCCGTCGCCGGCGGCCGCGAGCAGCGTCGGAATCGTGGCCGCACCCTGGATCAGATCGTCGTAAGCGGGTTTTGCGGCATAGGGGCCGGACTGGCCGTAGCCGAATGCGCCGACATAGATCAGGGCCGGATTGATCGCGGCCAGCGTCTCGTAGTCGAGACCGAGCCGCGCCATCGCCTGCGGGCGCACATTGTAGATCAGCGCGTTGGCGCGCTTGGCCAGCCGCAGCAGCGTGTCGCGCCCTTCCGGCTGCTTCAGGTCGAGCACGATGCTGCGCTTGCCGCGGTTGGCGTTGAGGAACATGCCGCCCATGCCGGGTGTGCGGCCGGGTCCGATCTGGCGAACGATGTCGCCCTCGGGACTTTCGACCTTGATGACGTCGGCGCCCATGTGCGCGAGCACCTGGGTGCCGTAGGGGCCCATCAACACGCTGGTCAGGTCGAGAATGGTGAAGCCGGCAAGCGGTCCCATGAGGCCTCGTTGAATGCGTTCACATACGTGGAGTTAGAATTCACATAGCAGGATAGTCAATTTGGCTGGATAGCGCCGCGGCGCATAGCCCTATGCACAATTCATATACTTGACATATAAATTCACATATATGTACTTTTAGCTCAAGCAAGAAGTGGGTGAGGCACCTGTGGCGCGGCGGCAGGTGGCCGTCGCCCCGCGGTTTGCGGCGCGTCAGGGAGAAACGAATGAGGAAAAATCTGGTCTGGGCGGTCTCGGCGCTCGCGCTGTCGCTGCCGGTCTCGACGATGTCGGCGCAGGCGCTGGAGCTGAAGGTCGCCGATAGCTTCCCCGCCGGCCATTATCTCGTCCGCCTGATGCTGAAGCCCTGGATGGACGACGTCACCAAGCGCACCAACGGCGCGGTGACCTTCACCTATTATCCGAACCAGCAGATCGGCAAGGCCGCCGACATGCTGCGGCTGACCCAGTCCGGGGTGGTCGACATCGGCTACATCGGGCCGTCCTATGTCTCCGACAAGATGCCGCTCTCGGAAGTGGCGCAATTGCCGGGTGCATTCCAGACCAGCTGCCAGGGCACGCTCGCCTATTGGAAGACCGCGCGCGAGGGGCTTCTGGCCAAGCAGGAATATGCGCCGAACAAGATCAAGCTGCTGATCGCCGTGGTGCTGCCGCCCTATCAGGTGTGGACCGCCAAGCAGAAGGTCGAAACGACCAAGGACATGGGTGGCCTGAAGCTGCGCACCACCGGCGGCGCGCAGGACCTGACGCTGCGCGCGCTGAGCGCCGTGCCGGTGCGCATGGCGGCGCCCGATGCCTATGAGTCGCTGTCGCGCGGCACCATGGACGGTCTGCTGTTCCCGATGGAGAGCGTCGTGGCTTACGGCCTCGACAAGCTGGTCAAGCATGCCACCGAAGGCGTCAGCTTCGGCAGCTTCATCGTCTCCTATTCCATCAACCAGTCGGTCTGGGACAAGCTCCCGGAAGATGTGAAGAAGGCCATGAACGAGGCCTCCGACGCGATCGAGCCGAAAGCCTGCGCCGACGTCGACAAGGAAACGGATACGACCAAGAAGCATCTCCAGGACCAGGGCGTCAGCTTCGATCCGCTGCCCGAGGCCACCCGCGCCGAGATGAAGGACAAGCTCAAGGGCGTCGGCCAGGAATGGGCCACCGGCCTCGACAGCCGCGGCAAGCAGGCCTCCGCCGCGCTGAAGGAGTTCGAAGGCCTGCTCGCCGCCGGCGGCGCGAAGTGACGACGGTATCCACGAAGGGAGACGCCTGAGGTGATCAAGCGGGCAGGGGATGTGCTCGGCGTGCTGGAGCGCGCGCTGACGGTGATCGCGGTGGTGTTCCTGTTCGTGATCATGATGCTGGTCGTGACCGACGTGTTCATGCGCTACGCGCTGAACCGTCCGTTCTCCTTCACCTACGATCTGATTGGGCTTTATCTCCTCGCCGGCGTGTTCTTCTTCACGCTGTCGGATGGCCTGCGCGAGCACGCCCATGTCGGCGTCGACATCCTGCTGTCGCGCTTCTCGCCGGCGGGACGCCGGCTGTCGGAGATCATCACCGCGCTTGCCGGCCTGTTCGTGTTCGTCCTGATCTGCAAGGTCGGCTTCGAACGCGCGCTGGAGAATTACGAGCAGCACGACGTTCTGGCCGGCGCCATTCCCTGGCCGACCTGGATCTCGGCGGCGTTGGTGCCGTTCGGCTGCGGCGTGCTGGTGCTGCGGCTGGCCATGCAACTCATCGGCAATGTGTTGAGCCTGGTGAGCGGGCGCGACCTCTATCCGCTGCCGCCGGTGACTGGCGTCGGCGAAGCGCGAACCTTCGAGTAACGGCAGGCATCCATGACCCCCTTCATCGTTCTCGCCCTGCTGTTCGGCCTGCTCGCACTCGGCACGCCCGTCGGCTTCGCCATGGCCTTTTCCGGCTCGGTCGGCCTCGTCATGGTCGGCGGTTGGGGAACGCTGTTCGGTATCCTCCAGACCGCGCCGCTCTCGACCGTCTCGTCCTACGAGCTGATCACCATCCCGATGTTCCTGCTGATGGCGGACCTCGTGCTGCTGTCGGGCGTCGCCGACGATCTGTTCAAGACGGCTTCCGCCTGGGTCGGCCGCATCCCCGGCGGGCTCGGCATGGCGACCGCGCTTGCCGGCGCCGGTTTTGGCGCGATCTGCGGCACCTCGACGGCGTCGGCTGCGACGTTGTCTTCGACCAGCCTGCCGGCGATGATCCGCCAGGGCTACGAGCCGAAGATGGCCGCGGGCGTGGTCGCGATCTCCGGCACGCTGTCGATGCTGCTGCCGACCAGCGTCGCGCTGGTCATTTTCGGTCTGCTCGCCGAGGTGAACATCGGCAAGCTCCTGATCAGCGGCATCATCCCCGCGATCCTGGTGACCATCACCATCATGGCCACGATCTACTTCCTGGTCTGGCAGGATCCCTCGCGGGCGCCCGCCGCGAAATCGGTGCCGTGGCGGGAGAAATTTTCGCTGCTGTGGCAGGTCTCGCCGATGGTGGTGCTGTTCTCGATCGTCACCGGCACCATTTATCTCGGCGTCGCGACGCCGACGGAAGCCTCCGCGTTCGGTGCGTTCGGCGCCTTCCTGCTCGCGATAGTCAAGGGCAAGATCACGCCGTCGTCGCTCTACAGAACCCTGCTGCGCGCCTGCCACGGCACCTGCATGATCATCATGATTTTGGTCGGCGCCTCGATCTTCGGCTATTTCTTCACGCTCACCCACGTCACCCAGGATCTCGTCGCCTGGATCGGCTCGCTGCCGGCCTCGCGCTGGGTGATCATTACATTGATCCTGTGCGGCTATATCGTGCTCGGCTCCTTCATGGACCAGATCGCGATTCTGGTGCTGACCGTGCCGATCGTGCTGCCGCTGATCAAGACGCTCGGCTTCGATCCGATCTGGTTCGGCGTGATCAAGATCGTCACCGCCGAAGTCGGCATGATCACGCCGCCGGTCGGGCTGAACTGCTTCATCGTGGCCCGCTATGCCAAGCGGCCGGTGGCGGAAGTGTTCCACGGCACCTTCCCGCATTTCATCGCGCACCTGATTGTCATTGCGATCCTGGTGGCATTTCCGAGCATCATTCTCTGGCTGCCCTCGCAGATGGGACGCTAAGATACGGGCCGTCGCGGCTCCAAGAAGGAGATCATAAACATGGATTTCGCGCTCACCGATCAGCAGGAAGCCATTCGCGACGCCATCGCAAAGATCTGCGCAGGCTTTGACGACGCCTATTGGCTGAAGAAGGACCACGACGGCGGCTTTCCGCACGACTTCCACAAGGCGCTGGCCGATGCCGGCTGGCTCGGCATCTGCGTGCCGGAGGCTTATGGCGGCTCCGGCCTCGGCATCACCGAAGCCGCGATCATGATGCGCACGATCTCGGAGGCCGGTGGCGGCATGTCCGCTGCTTCGGCCGTGCACATCAACGTGTTCGGGCTCAATCCCGTGGTCGTGTTCGGCACCGAGGAGCAGCGCAGGCGCATGCTGCCGCCGATGGTCGAAGGCCGCGAAAAGGCGTGCTTCGCGGTCACCGAGCCCAACACCGGCCTCAACACCACGCAACTCAAGACCCGCGCGGTCGCCAAGAACGACCGCTACATCGTCAACGGCCAGAAGGTGTGGATCTCCACCGCCCAGGTCGCGCACAAGATCCTGCTGCTCGCACGCACCACGCCGCTTGAAGAGGTGCGCTCGCCCACCCACGGCCTCAGCCTGTTCTACACCGATTTCGACCGCAACAAGATCAAGGTCCACGAGATCGAGAAGATGGGCCGCAAGATGGTCGACTCCAACGAGCTGTTCTTCGAGGACTTCGAGATTCCGATGGAGGATCGCATCGGCGAAGAGGGGCGTGGCTTCGAGTACATTCTGGAGGGCATGAATCCCGAACGTATTCTCATCGCCGCCGAGGCGGTTGGCCTCGGAAAGCTCGCGCTGTCGCGCGCGACCGAATATGCCAAGACCCGCATCGTGTTCAACCGTCCGATCGGCAAGAACCAGGGCATCCAGCATCCGCTCGCGATCAACTGGGTCGAGCTGGAGGCCGCCTGGCTGATGGTGATGTCGGCCGCCTGGCAGTATGACAAGGGCATGCCCTGCGGCGCTGCGGCCAATGCCGCGAAATATCTCGCGGGCGAGGCCGGTTTCCAGGCCTGCGAGCAGGCGGTGATGACCCATGGCGGGTTCGGCTACGCCAAGGAATTCCACGTCGAGCGCTACCTGCGCGAGATCCTGATCCCACGCATCGCGCCGGTCAGCCCGCAGCTTGCGCTCAGCTTCATCGCGGAAAAGGTGCTCGGGCTGGCGAAATCGTACTAGGCTGAAGCGCGAACATGTCGGCGGGATCGCCATGAACCTCGCTCATCACCTTCTGCGTGCCGCCAAGGCCGACGCGTCGGCGCCGGCCCTGTTCAAGGGCCTGACGCCGGTGGCCGACTACGGCCGGCTAGCTGCGACGGTGGCTTCGCTGGCGGCCTCGTTGCGGCAGCGCCTTGGTCTCGCCAGGGGCGACCGCGTCGCCTTGCTGATGAAGAACGTGCCGGACTATGTCGCCTGTCTCTATGCCTGTTGGCACGCCGGACTGATCGCAGTTCCCATCAACGCGAAGCTGCATCCGCGCGAAGTTGCGTTCATTCTCGACAATTCGGCTGCCGCGGTGGTCTTCGTGACCGAGGACATGGCGGGCGTGGCGTCAGAAGCGCTGGCAGCCAGCGCAGCCAAGCCGCGCATCATCGAGATCGGCTCGACCGAGCATCGCGGCCTCGAAAAGACTGAAGGCGTCGCCATCGCCGATGTCGCGATCACCGACCTCGCCTGGATCTTCTACACCAGCGGGACCACGGGCCGGCCGAAGGGCGCGGTGCTGAGCCACCGCAATCTGCTCGCCATGGCGCTGAATTATCTCGCCGAGATCAATCCGATTACGCCGGGCGAGGCGCTGCTGCATGCCGCGCCGATGTCGCACGGCTCCGGGCTGTATATGGTGCCGCACGTGCTCGGCATGGGCGCGCAGATCATTCCGGAGAGCGGCCGCTTCGAGCCGGACGAGATTTTGGAGCTGACGGCGAAGCGCGACGGCATCTCCTTCTTTGCCGCGCCGACCATGGTGCGGCGCCTGACGGTCGCGGCGGAAGCGGCGGGCGTGAGCGCGCCGGGGCTGAAGACCATCATCTACGGCGGCGGCCCGATGTATGTGGCCGATTGCAAGGCCGCGCTCGCCGTGTTCGGGCCGAAGCTGGCGCAGATCTACGGTCAGGGCGAGACGCCGATGACCATCACGTATTTGCCGAAATCCATGCATGTCGATGCCGGGCATCCGCGCCACGAGGAGCGATTGGCCTCGGTCGGCATCGCGCAGGGCGTGGTGCAGGTCCGCACTGTGGACGAGACCGGGCACGATGTTGCGCCGGGCGAGATCGGCGAGATCATCGTGCGCGGCGATACCGTGATGTCCGGTTACTGGCAGAATCCGGAAGCGACCGCGACCACGCTGCGCGACGGCTGGCTCTACACCGGCGACATGGGTGCGTTCGACGCGGACGGATTCCTCACGCTGAAGGACCGTTCCAAGGACGTCATCATCTCCGGCGGCACCAACATCTATCCGCGCGAGGTCGAGGAAGCGCTGCTGCGGCATGAGGCCGTGGCCGAGGTCTCGGTGATCGGCCGACCGCATCCGGAATGGGGCGAGGAGGTGGTGGCCGTCGTCGTGCCTGTCGCGGGCAGGGCGGTCACGCGGGACGAGCTCGACCAGATCTGCAATGCCTGGATCGCGCGCTTCAAGCGGCCGAAGCATTACTACGTCATCGGCGAATTGCCGAAGAACAGTTATGGCAAGATCGTCAAGACCGAGCTGCGCACGCTCCTCAGCGAGTGCTCCGCGCGGCTGGCGCCGATGGACTGACGCGGAGATGCCAGGGGACACGTCGCCGATCGACTTCTCCGGCCTGATCCGGGAGGGCGATCTCGTCGTGTGCGGGCAGGCGACGGCGGAGCCGGTCACTTTGACTGAAGCACTGATGGCGCAGGCCGGGCATCTGCCTTCGTTCCGCATGATGGTCGGACCAATCTTCTCGGACACGTTCTCGGCGGCGTGCGCGCCCAACGTCTCATTCCAGAGCTATGGCGTGATCGGCAATGCGCGGCGGCTTGCGAAGGCCGGACGGCTCGAAATGATCCCGAGCAATTACAGCGCCTTCTGCGCCGATTTTACCGTGCGCCGCCACCGCGCCGATGTGGTGCTGGTGCAACTCGCGGAAGCCGGCGGCGGCCAATTGAGCGCGAGCCTGTCCAACGACTATGTCATCGACGCCGCCCGGGGCGCGCGCCTGGTCATCGCCGAGATCAACCCGGATACGCCTTGGACGTTTGGCGCGGAATGGCCGGAAGACGCGCCGATCCATATGCGGGTGGCGGCGCGCCGTCCGCCTGTCGAACTGGCGCCGACGCCGCTCGATGACGTCTCGCGAAAAATCGCCGCACATGCGGCAAGCCTGATTGCCGACGGCAGCACGCTGCAATTTGGGGTGGGGCGAATTCCGGATGCGATCCTGTCCTCGCTCTCCCATGCGCGCCATCTCGGCATCCATTCCGGCCTGATCAACGACGCGGTCGTCGACCTGATCGAGCGCGGCGCGGTGACGAATGCGGAGAAGGGTATCGATGCGGGGATCACCGTCACCAATCAGGTGATCGGCACAAAGCGGCTCTATCGCTTCGTGCACCAGAACAAATCGGTTGCGGTGCGACCGACGTCCCATACGCACGACCAGGGCGTGCTGGCGCGGATCAACCGGCTGGTCGCGATCAATTCGGCGCTTCAGGTCGGATTGGACGGTGCAGTCAATTCCGAGACGCTGAATGGCGTTGCGATCGGAGCGATTGGCGGCCAGCTCGATTTCGTGCGCGGCGCCAATTCGTCACCCGGGGGCAGGGCCATCATCGCGCTGCCGGCGACGGCCTCCGACGGGACCAGCCGGATTGTCGCTGATGTCGAGACCGTGACGACACCGCGCGCCGACGTCGACGCCATCGTCACCGAATGGGGCATCGCGGAGCTGCGCGGCTGCGGTCTTGCCGAGCGCGCGCGCCGCATGATCGCGATCGCGGCGCCCGAACACCGCGACGCGCTCTCCGCGCAGCTTCGCGCCGCGTTCTAGCGCTTCAGTTCATCATCGCCAGCGTCGGACGCTGGCTCTCTCCGGCGTCGATGATCCCGGGCAGATCCGTCGCCTCGCCCGCGATCATGCCCGACATCCGCCAGAACAGGTGGGCGAGGCGGGAGAACACCAGCCGCTCGCGCTCGGCGGGGACCGTGCCGTCCGGGATCGTCACGGTTTCCAGGCCGACGATCCTTTTGAAATCGGGCCAGATCGTCATCGACTGCGCGATCACCGAGTAGCAGCGCGGATCGTCATCGCTCTCGTCCGGCGCGACCGGCAGGCCCGGATATTGCACCGGCGCCGCATAGAACTTGTAGGCGCCATAGCCGAGCCGGAGCAGCAATTTCTCGGAGACGGCGACGTCGGCGGCAAAGGACACCAGGCGCGCCTGGCTCAGCACGTCCGGTTCGATCGCGGCGAGGTCCTTCGCCCGCAGCGCCGAGCAGAAGGCGAGGTCGGGATGGTGCTCTCTGAGCAGATTGGCCAGCGGCTGTTGCTGTTGCACGGTGTCGGTGAGCAGGATGATGGTCTTGAGCATCTCGGATGTCCCTCAGGGGAAAAGATGGCGAGCGGTCAGGGTCGCGTCGTCGGAGGCGTGGGCTGCGAAGAAGTCGTTGGCGATGCGCTGTCCCGGCGCGATCTCCAGGATTCGGTAGCGGGCCTGTGCCGCGGCGTCGCGCGCGGCACCGACGTCCTCCTGCCAGGCGCAGAGCGACAGCTCCAGCCGGCCATATCCGCCGCAGTCCGCCGCATACGCGCCGGTGACGGCCTCCACGGTCGCAGCCACCGCGCCCGCATCGCTGGCCGAGATGTCGCGCAGGATCACGGCGATGCCGTTGCCGGCTTCGGCCTTCGACGTCATCACCATGAAGGCGTCGCGGGCGCCGGTGCGGCCGGCGCGGCGCGCCACGCGCACGAGGCTCGCAAAGGCCGGGTCGGGGCCGAGCTCCATCGTCGTCGTCTGCCGGTCATGCAGGATCGTGGCGCGCGACGCGGCGAGGTCGCCCTTCAGCGCATGATAGGACCGCGGCAGCCACACCGTGTCGAGCGGCACCTGGGACGAGGTGAGGCTCCAGGCCTGGTCGAGCAGATAGCCCTCCCAGATTGCGGGATAGGACGCGGCGAGCTGGTGCCAGCTGCGCAGCAGCCGTTCGGCGGCCTCGGAGCGCCCGAGATAGAGCGTGCGCGCCGACATCTCCCAGCGATTCCATTTGTTGAGCGCGACGTCGCAGCCGAGGAAGGACGGCAGCAAAGGCGGCACCCACAACGCGGCGCCGGATTCGACGAAGAGCAGCGGCTCGCGATACTTGTTCCACATCCGCACCATGAACTCGGCCTTCTCGAAGCAGAGGATGCGGTCGTCGAACTGGGTGTCGATCGGCTCGATGTGGCCATCGAGCCGCAGGCGTTCGAGCGATTGCCTTAAGGCCAAGGATGCGCTGTCGTCGCTGCCGCGCGGATAGCAGGAGACGATTCGCGGCCGGACGGCGGAGGCATCCGCGGCAGAGAGAAATGTCGACCAGCCGATGCCGCCCCACCACATCTCGTGGGGGCCGTCCGCACCGCAGGGACCGACGGTGCCGAACTCGGTCAGCTTGGACTTGAGGAAATCGAAGCCGGGATTCTCGCTTGCTGGAATGACGACAGCGCAGGCGGGATTGAGCGCGCGGTAGAACAGCTCGGCGGCCGCGCCGCTCATTGGTTCCTTCAGGATGATGACGCCGTTTCGCCGTCCCTCGGTGGTGCCGTCCAGCGCCGGCGCACCGTACTGGCCGGTCAGCCAGCCCAGCCGGTCGCGCTGGGCCCGGCCGAGCCGGATGCCGCCGGAGTGCAGCAGCCGATCAAGGTTTTCGTGCGTCCCGTCCGTCAATTCCGCGCCCCTCGTGCCAGCCCTTGAACTTCAACGGCCGGCGCGGCGCGATCAGGCGCACTATTTGGCGGTGGAACCGAGCGGCGTGATTGCGACGGAATAGATCGTGACGTCCTGCCTCGTCGGGGCGGCCGGGATCAGCAGGCAGCCATCGTCGCTCTCGGCACGGTAATGTTGGCCGTTCCGTTGCAAGCCGGCATAGACCAGGCTTTCGGCGGCAATGCCGATGACGTCCTGGCTTTCGGCGGCGTCGCGGATGTCGTCGCCGGACTGGATGGTCACGCCATGAAGCAGGCCTTCCGGCGCGAGGCTCGGCAGCGGCAGCGCGATCGTTGCGATGCCCATGGCACGTGAGATCGGAATGCGCACGCGCAACTCGCCGAGGCCGGTGCGATGGACGGTTGCCGTCTCCAGCGTCGCTTCGCCAGTCGCGCCGAACAAGCCGATCCGGACCGTGCCACAAGGGCTCTCTTCAAAGACGTCAGCCGGCAGGTGGTTCGCGCCGAACAATACGTAGAGATAAGCGTGGGACGGTGACAGGCGCGCAAAACTGCCCGCGAGCCACATCGGCGGCGCGGCCGACGTGCAGGCCGCGGAGAGGCCGCGGGCGGTGATCTGGTTGCGGACAAAATCGCGGTCGAGCAACGGCGCCAGCGCATGTGTGCCGAGATTGACGTCGTGCTTCAATCCGCCGAGCAGCGTCAGTTCGTCATGGTCGGGAAGCAGTAAGAGGCGCGCCAGCACCACCGCGCTCCAGCGTGCGGCGATGTCCGGCGCGGCGTTGGGATTGAGACAAAAGGCGAGCGCGACATCCTCGGCGCTCGCTGCAAAGGCCACGGCACCGGCCTGGATCTCCGCGGCGAGCGCGATCTGGCTTGGGGGGCGCGGATTGATCTCGCGCAGCACCTGGCCGCCGTCATAATCCCGGACCGATCCGTCCGCCGAGCAACAGGCCTGCTCCAGCAGCGCGACGTTGCGGATCAGCATGCGCTTGACGTGGGGCGTCACCACGAGGTCGGAAACGAATCCTTCCGCGCTGTCGTCCTCGGCGAGATCGTCGAAGGCGTCGTCGAGCGAGATCAGATAGGCGCCGTGGAGGCGGATCCTGATGCCTTCCCGGTCGAAGATGCGCCGCAACGCCTTCTGCACGCTGCCCGAATAGCCGAGATCGGCGAGCACGAGGTCGGTGCAGCCGTCGAAGCCGGGAATCGCATGACGCAGATAGGCCAGCAACCGCGCGCGCAGGCCCGCCGCGAGCTCGACGATGTCGGACTCATCCATCAGGTCGGGAAGCGCTTCGGCCAGCGCTTCGCCCGTGGCGATGCCGTCGGGGAAGCCGGCAAAGAACGCGGCAACCTTCGGCGGCAGGATCTTGATCATGTCGCCGAAGGTCGGGGCGTCGATCTTGAAGACCTTGCGCAGGAGATCGACCAGCGGCTGCATCGTATCGGCCGAGGCGATCAGGCTGACGCGGCGGTTGATCTCGAGATAGGCCGCCGTCGTGCCGTGCAGGTCCTGCCAGATCCGGTGCGGCAGAAAGCCGTCGCGGCCGAGAAAGCCGAGCGCGACCTTTCGGCCGGGGCCTGCAACGTCCTGGCAACGCTTCGCGACGAAAGCATCGAAGGCCGCCATCACCGGGCCGAGAACCGCCAGCCCCAGGTGAAAGGCAGGAGATTTTTCGGCGCTGCGCGCGGCGACCATGCGCCGCAAGGTGCGTGCGCCGTGATCGAGCCGCGACGGAGTGCCCGCACATAAAAGCCCGTACAGCGCCGTCTCGCGCTGGAACTTCGATGCCAGTTGGGGCGTGGCCTGCGGATAGTACCGCGGCCGAATGCCGTGGCGCTTCGCGCCCTTGATGTCGGCCTTGTCGTTATCGCCGACGTGAAAGGAGCTGGCGGCGTCGATGCCTTGCTCAGACAAATATTTGGCGAACAGGGCCTCGCTCTTGCCGCTGCCGTGGTCGCAGGACGCGTAGAGAAAGTCCCATGTCAGCCCGGGGCGGCAGGCCTGCAGCAGCCGCGCCAGCCGGTCGGAATCCCAGTAGGTGTCGGAGATGAATCCGACGCGGTGGCCGGCGCGCTTCATGTCCAGATATTGCCGAAGCATGTCCGGATTGGCGCGGCAGAGCTCGAGCTCGGCTGTGAATTCCGATTCGACGAGATCGTTCAGGTCGCGGCGCGTGAGGCCGAACAGCCTGAACGGAAAACAGGAATAGATCTCGGCGATGTGGATTTCGCTCGTGCCGCGCTTCTCCTTCGCGGTCCTGCGCGCTCGCGCTTCGGCCTGAATGCGATGCTGAACGAAACTCGCGGAAACATTCGGACAAGTTCTTGAAATGCCGGAGAGCTCGTAAGTCCTTTCAAATACGCCATCCGGCGTCGCGCAGGCCCGAAGCAGAAATGTATCGAAAACATCGAACGACCAAGCAGAAACAATTTGCGCGCGGCGCTCGAGGCCGGCCGTTGCGATCGTCATGCCAAGATTCCCCACCAATCAGAGCGATTAACGTGCGCATGCGCGAGGTCAGGCGCCACAAGTACGAAAAAAAGTCATGCGCGATTCAAAATCGCACTCGTCGCGACTGACAGATTCAAAAAAATCGCTAGGTTCGAAAAAGGTGATTCGGAAAAAATTGCCGAGTGCGGAAGTCGTCTCGCGTTCATTCACACTCGGAAACAATCGCTTCTTGATGCGCTGCGCGCGCGTCGCGTTTGATCACCTAGTGCCGCGTAATGTCAGCGTTTTCTCCCACATACATCTCTTCAGGATGGATGATCCGCCATGGCGCGAGACGATGTGATGATTGCAGGTTTGATGCGCGAGAGTATCGCGCAGTCGGCAATTATTGCCCGACACTCGGCAAAAGATACCGGCTAACATCTTGAAAAATAACAAAAATTCTCCGCCTGGATTGTTTTCGCCCCGCGTTCAACGCCTGGAAGCCGTGTGGCATGTGCGTCGCCGGCATTGCGGGTTGGAGGTTGCGGGATGAGTTACGCTGCTGATGTCTGGGCTCCCGCCGAAGCCGAGATCACGACGACGGCACCGGTCGATGCGATCGTGCCGGTGATGCCGTCGGTGCCGCTCGCGCCGGATAGTGCGCCTGATACCGCCGATGTCGTCTTCGACGAGGACAGCGAGCTTCTCGACAGGCTCGCGGCCGGCGACGAGGTGGCGTTCCGCATGCTGGTCGAACGTCATATCGATCGCGCCTACGCGATCGCGCTGCGCATCGTCGGCAACGCGGCCGACGCCGAAGACGTCGTGCAGGACACGATGCTCAAGATCTGGAGCCATCGCGGGCGCTGGCAGCACGGCCGCGCGAAATTCTCGACCTGGCTCTACCGCGTCATCTCCAACCGCTGCATCGATCTGCGCCGCAAGCCGCGCACCGAGAATGTCGAGACGGTGCCGGAAGTCGCCGACGGCCAGCCGGGTGCCGTCGAACTCATCGAGCGCAACGAGCTCAACGGCATGCTGGAACTCGCGATGCAGCGCCTGCCCGAGCAGCAGCGCATCGCGGTGATCCTGTCGTACCACGAGAGCATGAGCAACGGCGAGATCGCGCAGGTGATGGACACCACGGTGGCTGCGGTCGAGTCCCTGCTCAAGCGCGGTCGCCAGCAGCTTCGCCAGCTGCTGCGCAAGCACGAGCGCGACATCCGCACCGCATTTACCGACTGCTAACCATAAAATTGGCTCTGCGAAAATTTTCGCGCCTGATCTGCTTGCGCTCCGTCGTTTGAGCGAACGGACGGGGCTGCGGTCCGCGTCGTCAATCGTCTTCAACGATGCGGCACGCCATGCCCATCAGCACAGGAGCTTCCAATGCCCGCAATCAACACCAATACGGCCGCCAACGCCGCGGTCCGCTATCTCAACATCAATTCCGCGCAGGAGAGCAGCTCGCTCTCGAAGCTGTCGAGCGGCTCGCGCATCACCTCGGCGTCCGACGACGCCGCCGGCCTTGCGATCTCCACGCGCATCTCCTCGGACGTCACCACGCTGCAGCAGGCCGCGACCAACGCCTCGCAGGCCACCGCGATCCTTCAGACAGCCGACGGCGGCGCCTCGAACATCTCCGACATTCTCGCGCGCATGAAGTCGCTGGCCTCCGAATCGGCCTCGGGCACCACGACCGACTCCAGCCGCGCCTATATCCAATCGGAATTCTCGCAGCTCAACGACGAAATCGACTCGATCTCGACCGGCACCCGCTACTCCAGCCAGAGCCTGCTCGACGGCACCAGCGTGTTTTCGTCCGGCGTGTCCGTGCTGGTCGGCTCGGACGGCTCCGACACCATCACCATCACGCTGACCAGCCTGACGGCGTCGTCGCTCGCCGTCACCTCGCTCGACGTCAGCACCCAGTCCGGCGCGACCTCGGCGCTCGACGCCCTCGATACCGCGATCGACACGGTCTCCGCCGCGCGCGCCTCGATCGGCGCGCAGGAGTCGCGGTTCAACTTCTCGTCGGATTCGATCTCGACCCAGACGCAGAATCTCCAGTCGGCAAACTCCGCGATCAAGGACGTCGATATCGCGGCCGAGCAGTCCAAGCTGTCGTCGGCCGAGGTGAAGACCCAGGCTGCGGTGTCGGCGCTGGCCGCCGCCAATCAGATGCCGCAGTACCTCCTCAAGCTCCTCGGCTAAGGCGCCGAGCCGAAACGATCGTCATACCAGGCCGGCGTGATGCCGGCCTGGTCCACCTCGCGATGAATCGGGCAGCACAGTGACCAGCGTCAGTTCGAGCACCAGCAGCACGAGCTCCTCGGCCGCGTCGGTCACGACCAGTGGAACCACCAATTCGAGCAGCATCGATTGGACCGCGCTGATCCAATCCGCCGTCGACGCCAAGACCGCGCAGGCGACGACGATATCGACCACGATTACCAACAACGAGGCCAAGATCACGGCCTATCAGACGCTCCAGAGCGATCTGAAGACGTTGTATTCGGGGCTGGCGTCGCTTTCGACTGCGGTGGTCAACTCGCTTTCCAGCAGTGCATTTGCGACGCGCGCGGCGAGCATCAGTTCCACCGGCGACGTGAGCGCCTCGTCGGCGCTCTCCATGACCATCAAGAGCGGGGCGGCGGTCGGCGACCACACGCTGACGATCAGTCAGCTCGCCACCGCGCAGAAGGTGGCCGGTACGTCGCAGTCGAGCCAAACCGACGAGCTCGGCTACTCCGGCACGTTTTCAATCGGCCTTGAGGGCGGCAGCACGGCCGACATCAGCGTCACCAGCACGATGTCGCTTCAGGACATCGTCGACACCATCAACGCCCAGACCTCGACCACCAATGTGCAGGCCTCGATCGTCCAGGTCTCGAGCGGGTCCTATGAGATGGTGCTGACGGGAACCGAAGATGCGGCCGACATCAGCTATTCGAGCACGTCCGGCGACGATATCCTGAACAAGCTCGGTGTGACCGACAGTTCGGGAAGCTTCGCCGACGTGCTCCAGGGGGCGCAGGCCGCCGAATTCACGCTCGACGGCATCGCGATGAGCCGCGACACCAACGACATCTCCGACGTCCTGAGCGGGGTCACCTTCAGCCTGCTCCAGGAGACGCCGGACGGAGCGACGCTGAACATCAGTATCGAGACCGACACCAGCCAGATCGAATCGACGCTGGAGACGTTCGTCACCAACTACAACACCTTTCGCGACGAGGTGATTGCCCAGCAGGCGACCGACACGGACGGCACGGCGTCCTCGAGTGCGGTGCTGTTCGGCGACGGAACCATGCGCGAGATCATGGATCAGCTCCAGGCTGCGCTCAACAGCACCGTGGGCGGTCTGACCATGGCCGACCTTGGATTGTCCTTCAACGAGAACAACGAGCTCGAGCTCGACACCTCGACGCTGTCGGACATCCTGAGCACAAATCTGAGCGGCGTGACCACCCTGTTGTCGGCCCAGACGACGACTTCGTCGAGCCAGCTCAGCGTCGTCAATACCGGAACCTCGCCGCAATCCTTCACCCTGGATCTGACGGTCGATTCCTCCGGCAATCTCAGCTCGGCCTCGGTCGGCGGCGATTCATCGCTCTTCACCGTCAGCGGCACCACGATCATCGGCGCCTCCGGTTCGATCTATGCCGGCATGGCCTTCACCTATAGCGGCTCGACCTCGCAGTCGATCACGGTGACATCGACCTCCGGCCTTGCTACGCAGCTCTATCAGATTGCGAAGAACTACTCGGCGTCGACCGGCGCGCTGCAAACGCAGATCACCAGTCTGACGACGCGCGACGGCGAGCTCCAGCAGAAGGTCGACGACATCAACAGCGCGGCGTCGACGCTGCAGTCGCAGCTCGAGACGCAATACGCGAAATACCAGGCGGCGATCGAGAGCGCCAACAGCACGCTAGATTATCTCAAGGCCCTGCTCAATTCCAGCTCGAGTGATTGATGATGCATAATCCGATGGCGTACATGGCCAACCAGGCCTATCGGGGAACGGCAACGAGCGTGCCGCCACTGAAGGCGGTCTCGATGCTGCTTGGCGGCACGATCACCTTTCTTCAGAAATCGGTCGCCGCGCAGGAGGCGCGCCGCTTCGAGGAGGGGCACGAGCACCTGATGAAGGCGACCGCGATTCTGCGCGGGCTGAGCCACAATCTCGATTTCACCAACGGTGGCGCGGTGGCGGAGCATCTGTTCCAGACCTACAACGCCCTGATCCTGGCGAGCCACAAGGCCTACGGCCGCCCACAGGTACGCGAGAGTTTCCGGCGCATCATCGCCGCTTTGACCGAGCTGCGGGAGGCCTGGGACCAGGTCGATGCGACCATGCGCGGCGGCAAGGCGGTGCCGGCCGATTCGGCCCGCCAGGGCTGAAAAGCTCGGGCTCCCCCATGCCGAGTGGTTCCGGCGATCGTCCGGCCTGCAATCTCCACCGCTTTCCGTCGTGCTGCGGGCGCTTTTGGCGCCTGGGTCCGCCGAAATCCCGTTTCCGCCACGGCTGCAATGCGTTATGACGGGCCTGACCGAGGCGGGATCGGCGGGCGATGGACGTCACCGAGTTTGAGCAATTGATCGATCGGCTGGGCGAGGACCTCTCGCTCTGGCCCGATGACCGGCGCTTGCCCGCCGAGGAGCTGCTGGCGCGATCGTCCGCTGCGCAAGCGCTGCTGGAAGAGGCATGCGCCTTGCGCCGCGCCCTCGCAGCCCCGCCGGTGCGAGCGCCCGCAGGCCTCGCCGACCGCATCGTCGCCGCGGCTGCGAAAATGAAGGACGACACCGCCGAGCCGCGCACCGAAGGCGAGACGGCGGAGAGCTGAAGGGCTCTCGACGTGTCCTAGCGACGCACACATTCTCGTATCCCTTTGAAGACCACTGTATGGGCGTGTCGCGCGCACAGTGAGGCGCGACGGCCGTTCTTCAAACTCGCCGTCGTCCCCGGCGAAGGCCGGGACCCATAACCCCAAATGCTTGTGGCGCGAAGACTCCCACTCCGAGTCTTCGCAAAACTACTCCCTGTGGTTATGGGTCCCGGATCGGCGCTTCGCTACTGGACAGCGCTTCGCGCTGCCAGGCGCTACGCTTGTCCGGGACGACGAGGGGAGGGTGCGAATCCCCGCCTGAATTCGCACGCCCACGCGTTTCATCAGCACACAGATTTCAAGCGCCGCCAGCCGACATCTTTGTCGCCGGAGGCGCGGGGAAGCCGGAGTTTTCTGATGACCGTTTCCGCAACGAGTTCCGCGTCGACCGCCACGACGACGTCGTCGTCGTCGAGCACGTCGTCCAGCTCGACGCTGACATCGAGCGATTTCCTGACCCTGCTGGTCAGCGAGCTCCAGAACCAGAATCCGCTGGATGCGACCTCGACCACCGACCTCGTCAATCAGCTCACCTCCTACGCCAATTTCACCTCCCAGCAGTCGATCAACTCCAGTCTCACTTCGCTCGCGGGTTCGTTCTCGAGCCTCGTGACGCTCAACTCGGTCAACTATATCGGCCACACCGTCGAGGCGAAGACGGACACTACGACGCTGAGCAACGGCTCGGCGACGTTCGGCTACTCGTTGTCATCGGCCGCCTCGAACGTCTCGATCAGCATTCAGGACTCCTCGGGCAACACGGTGTGGACCGGCACCGGGACCGGCAATGCCGGATCTAACAGCTTCACCTGGGACGGCAAGGACTCCAGCGGCAACCAGCTCACCGACGGCGGCCAGTACACGATCTCGGTGACCGCGACGAATTCCACCGGCAATTCGGTCCTCAGCTACACGACCGTTACTGGCAAGGTGACCGGCATCGACACCTCGACCTCCACGCCCTCGCTCACCGTGAACGGCGTGTCCGTCAGCGCCGCCAACATCATCGGCGTCACGTCCTGATCACTTCCGGAGTTCTATCATGAGTCTCAGCGGCGCATTGTCCTCGGCGATCTCGGCGCTCAGCGCGCAGAGCCAGTCCCTGTCGATGATCAGCGATAACATCGCCAATTCCGACACGACCGCCTACAAGACGACGTCCGGAATGTTCGACGCGCTCGTGACCGCATCGAGCAATACGACCTCCTATGCCTCGGGCGGCGTCACCGTCTCCGGCCGCGCCAACATCACCCAGCAGGGCCTGCTGGCCGCGACCTCCAACGCCACCGACGTCGCGATCCAGGGGTCTGGCTTCTTCGCGGTGACCGACGCAACGTCGGGCGGCACTGTCTCCTACACCCGCAACGGCGCCTTCACGACCGACAATGCCGGCTATCTCGAGAACAACGGCTATTACCTCGAAGGCTGGCGCACCGACGCCGACGGCAATGTCGTCGGCAGCGAGTCGGCGAGCAATCTCGAGGCCATCAACACCCAGGTCGCCTCGACCAGCGGCAGTGCCACCACCAAGACCACGATCGCGGCCAACCTGCCGTCGGATGCCGCGACCGGCGACACCTATACCAGCTCGATGACGGTCTACGATTCGCTTGGCGCGGCGAATTCGATGCAGATCACCTGGAGCAAGACCGGGACCAACACCTGGAGTGCGAGTTTTGCCAATCCGACGTCGGCGTCGGACACCACGACCGCGACCGGCACGGCTTCGGGTACGATCGACATCACCTTCAACAGCGACGGCTCGCTGGCCGGCACCAGCCCGGACCCGGCAACCGTCTCGATCACAGGCTGGACCGATGGCGCGGCCGACAGCACCATCACCATGGCCCTCGGTACCGCCGGCAAGACCGACGGGCTGACGCAATACGCTTCCGGCGAGACCACGCCGTCCGTCAACGTCACCAGCATCGACTCGGACGGTCTGTCCTACGGCAAGCTGTCCAGCATCTCGATCGGCAAGAACGGCGTGGTCGACGCCACCTACTCCAACGGTCAGACGATCGCGATCTACAAGATCGCGGTGGCGACTTTCGCCGCGCCCGACGGCCTGTCCGTCTCCAGCGACGGGATCTATTCGGCGACCGTGACGTCGGGAAACGCCTCGTTGCAGGGCTCCGGCGAGAATGGCGCGGGCACGATCTACGGCAGCGAGCTGGAATCCTCGACCACCGACACCTCTAGCCAGTTCTCCAACATGATCTCGGCGCAGCAGGCCTATTCCGCGGCCTCGCAGGTCATCTCGACCGTCAACAAGATGTACGACACCCTGATCTCGGCGATGAGGTGAGCGATGCGCAGCGAACAGGCCAATGCTGCCGGAGAGGCGCTGCTGCGGCGGCTGCAACGGCTGGTGGCGCGGGTCGCGATCGCCAAGGGCGGCAATCGCAGGCAATTGCTCGCGCTGATCGACGACGTCGAGACGGCCCGCCGCGGCCTGTTGCGGGAATGCGCGGAGGTCGAGGGCGAGATGAGGCAGGCCACCGCCAGGGCGACCGCGATCGGCGCTTACCTGCGCAACTCGCAGGCTGGCCGCGGCAAACGGAATAACTAGAAGAAGGCGATGACCATGACTGTAGCTCAAGCCACGAGGACGGGCGCCGCAAATGGCGACATGCGGATCAAGTCGCTGATCGCGCTCATCGACGTCCTGACCGCGCTGGTCGCCGAGGAGAATGCGGAGCTCGCCAAGGGCCTGCCGGCTTCGCGCCTGAAGCAGGTCGACGAGAAGAACCGGCTGGCGGAGGTTTTCGAACGGACCGTTGCCGAGTGCGCGGCGGGGACGACCAGCCTGAACGTATCGGATCGGATCCTGCGTGAGCAGCTCATGGAGCGGATCCTGAAGCTGCGCGCGGCGATGGACGAGAACCTGGTGCGGCTGCGCGCGGCGATCGAGGCCAGCAACCGGCGGATCGAGGCCGTCATGCAGGCGATCCGCGAGCAGATCGCGGCGGTGTCGCCCTATGGCGCCTCCGGCCGCGTCGCCGCACGCGCCGTCTCCAGCGGCACCAGCCGCAGCGCCTGACGATTCGAGGGGTTCGCCGTGTCACTCAATATCGCACGATCGATCGCCTTCAGCGGGCTGTCGGCCACGTCGGTGCAGCTCAGCGTGACGTCGTCGAACATCTCGAATGCCGACACGACGGGCTATACCGAGAAGACCGCGAACCAGTCGAGCAGCGTCACCAACGGCGTCGGCACCGGCGTCACGGTGACCGGCATCACCTCGACGGTCGACAAGCTGCTGTTGAAGTCGCTGGTCGGTGCGACCTCCGATCTCGGCTCGGCCGACACGACCAGCACCTATCTGACCTCGCTCGAAAAGCTCTACGGCTCGACCAGCGGCACCGGCGACAGCTCGACCGGAACCTCGCTCGCCAACAGCATTGCCTCGCTGGAATCGGCGCTGTCGGCGCTGGCGAGCACGCCGAGCAGCGCGTCGCTGCAATCCAACGTCGTCAGCGCGCTCGACGACGTCGCCAGCCAGTTGCGGGAGACGTCGAGCGGCATCCAGAAGCTTCGCGCCGACGCCGACCAGGACATCTCGTCCTCGATCGACGGCGTGAATTCGGATCTGCAAGAGATCGCGGACCTCAACGCCGCGATCAAGCAGACGGCGGCGGCCGGCCAGTCGACCGCGGATCTGGAGGACCAGCGCAACACCGCGCTCCAGGACGTCGCCTCCAAGATGAACATCAGCTATTTCACGGCGTCGAACGGCGATCTCCAGATCTATACCACGTCCGGCCAGGCGCTGGTCGACAGCAGCGCGCATACGATCAGCTATACTGCCGCGTCGAATGTGACATCATCGACGACTTACACAGCCGGCTCCTCGTCGAGCGGCTTCAGCGCGATCACGGTGAACGGGGTCGACATCACCTCCCAGATCACCGGCGGCGACATCGGCGCGCTGGTCACGCTGCGCGACAAGACCCTGCCGGCGGCGCAGTCCCAGCTCGACCAGCTCGCGCAGCAGCTCGCTTCCGCGATGAACGGCATTTCGAACAGCGCCTCCTCAGTGCCGGCCCCCACCAGCCTGACCGGCACGACGGCCGTCACCAGCAGCGCCGCGCTCTCCGCCACCGGCACGGTGCGCATCGCCGCCACCGACCAGAGCGGCAATCTGGTCTCGTACGGCGATCTCGACCTCTCGTCCTATTCCACGGTCGGCGATCTCGTCACCGCGATCAACGGCATCTCCGGACTGTCCGCATCGGTCGATTCGGACGGCCACCTCTCGATCACGGCGACCGGCTCAGGCAACGGCGTCGCCATCAACGAGATGACGAGCTCGGTGGGAAGCTCCGGCGAAGGATTTTCGGAGTATTTCGGCCTCAACGATCTGGTGACGGGAACGAGTGCGTCGGATATCGCGGTCAACAGCAAGATCCTGTCCGGAACCAACGAGCTTCAGCTCGCGACACTGGACTCCTCGTCGAGCCCAGCGGTCGGCAGCACGGTGCTGTCGTCGGGGTCCGCCACCGTCGTCAATGCCTTCTACGACGCCCTGACGGAGTCCCGGACATTTTCGTCCACCGGCGGGCTCGCCGCTACCACTGGCTCCCTTGCCGATTATGCCTCGACCATCGTCGCCGAGGTCGCGAGCAAGTCGTCGCAGGCGTCCACCAACTACACCGCCAAGGAGACCGCGCAGTCGACCTATGCGGACTCGCTGTCGTCGCAGTCCGGCGTCAACCTCGACGAGGAATCGGCGAAGCTCAGCACGCTCCAGAACAAATATTCGGCGGCTTCCGCGTTGATCCAGGCCATCAACTCCATGTACTCGGCGCTGCTCTCCGCCGTGCAGTCGACCTAGAGGGGCAGTAGCCATGGTGGCGATGCGGGTCGCGACTTTCGCGCAGTCGAACAAGATGATCGCCGACGCGATGCGCGTGCAGTCGGTCATGGCCGGGAAGCAGGTCCAGGAATCGTCGGGCGTGGTCTCGAGCGATTTCGGCGGCTACGGCTCGGGCGCGCAGCACGTCGTCAACCTCCAGGTCTCGGTGACGCGCGCGCAATCCTATATCGATGCCGCCACGCTCGCAGACAGCAAGGTCCAGGTGATGTATTCGGCGGTCGGCTCGATGACCGACATCCTCACCCAGCTCCGGTCCCAGCTCAGCGCCGCCTCGACCGGAAGCTCGACCGAGACGAACTCGGTGATCAGCTCCGCCCAGCAGATGCTGGAGCAGATGGGTTCGCTCATGAACACGCAATATGACGGCCAGTACGTCTTTGCCGGCGGCAAGACCGACACGGCGCCGGTCGATCTCACCAGCTTTTCGACCGGCACCGGCTCCACCACGACGGCAGACACCAGCTACTATGATGGCGACGACGAGATCGCCTCGGTGCGCGTCGGTGCCGACGAGACCGTGTCCTATGGCGTCACCGCCGACAATTCGGCGTTCGAGGAGGTGATGCGCGTCCTGAAATTCGTGGCGAACAGCACCTCGCTGTCGTCCGCGGACATCTCCAGCGCACTCGATCTCGCCAGCACGGCGCTCGACGACACGGCGGCGGTGCAGGCCAGGCTTTCCAGCGCGGCGTCCTCGATCGAGACGGCGAGCGCCCGCCAGACCGACTACAAGAGCTATGCCGAGACGTTGTCGAGCGACCTCACCAGCGTCGACGTCGCCGCCATTACGGCGGAGCTCTCGACCTACGAGTCGCAACTGACCGCGTCCTACTCGGCGCTTGGCAAGATACTCAGCCTGAATCTCGCGAGCTACCTGAAATAGGCCGGCCTATTCGGCGGCGATCCGTTCCATCGCCATGGCGCGGAGCCGGGCGCGCTGGATCTTCACGCCATTGGCGCTGTCGGTGATGGGGAAGGCGTCCACGACGTAAAGGCGGGCCGGGACCTTGTAGCCGGCGAGCCGCTCGCGCAGGCGCGCGACCAGAACATCCTGCTGTGGCGGCTCTTGGTGTGGATCTTGGGTCGGAATCACAAAAGCGACGCAGCGCGCCTGTCCCTTCAGGTCGATGGCAACCACCTGGGCGTCGGCAATGCCGGGGCAGGATTTGAGCTCGTCCTCGATCTCGCCGGGCGCGACCAGGAAGCCGCCGAGCCGCATGGCGTCGCCCGCGCGGGTCTCGTAGACGAACGATCCGTCGCCGCGCAGGCGGCCGATGTCGCCGGTCCGGAAGAAGCCGTCGGTGGTGAGCGCGTCGCGCGTGGCTTGCGGATTGTTGAAATAGCCGAGGAAGCGCGACGGTGCGCTGATCTCGATCTCGCCGGAAACGCCGGTCGCGGCCAGCTCGCCCGTCTCGGTGTCGCGCACGCGGACTTTTGCCTCGGGCGACATCGGCCAGCCGCCACCCTCGACGCGGTCAGCGAAGGTGTCGCTGGCGCGGCCGATCGAGAACAGCGCCTGCACCTCGCTCGAACCGTAGAGGCCGAACAGCGGCATGCCGCGCGCCTCCGCCTCCGCGGCCAGCTCGCGCCAGCCGGGCTGGAACGCAGCGAAGCCGAACGCTTCAGCCTGCGGGAACGGACGCGGCAAATCAGTCAGCGCCAAAATGCGGCGGAACATCTCGTCCGAGCCGAAGGCATGCGTGATCTTGTGCCGGCCGAGAATGTTCAGCGCCGGCGCCGCCTCGAAGGCGTCCAGCACATGGATCGTCACACCGGCGGCGAGGAAGGCGAGCAGGCTGGTCATGCCAAAGGTGCCGCAGAACGGCAGCATGGCCAGCAGCGAATGACGCTGCGGCGAGAGCGCAAGCGCCCTGGCGACGGAGGTGGCGTGCGAGGCCAGCGTCCGCTGCGAATGCGCCACGAGTTTGGGACCCTTGGTCGTGCCCGAGGTCGTGTAGAGCAGGACCGGCAGGTCGGCATCGTCCTGGGCCGGGGGCGCCGGCGGATAGGGCTTGTCGAAGGCATCGAACCGCACGCAGGGCCAGTGCGCGGGGATCGCGTCCGCGCCGACCACCGCGAGCTCTTGCAGCGCGGGCACGTCGGCCTTGGGGACGTCGGCAAGAATCGCCGCGAAATCGATCGAGCGGAACGCGGCTTCGACCACCATCAGCCTGGCGCCGGACACCTTGAGCAGATGCGCGACCTCGGCGCTGCGGTAGCGGGTGTTGACGGCGGCGACGACCGCGCCGAGGCGGGCGGCGGCGAACAGCAGCGCGATCCATTCGACCCGGTTGACCAGCCAGACCGCGACCACGTCGCCTCTACCGATGCCTTGCGCAGCAAGCCAGGCGGCGGTCTGCTCGACCTTTCCGAGAAATTCGGTGCGAGAGACGGGTGTGCCGTCGACGACGAAGGCGGGACCGGCGGTCTCGGACCCGATCAGCGCGTGCAGTGAAAAATCCTCGGCGTGCATGGCGACCGGAGTAACCCGATCGCGCAAAGCTGTCTACTTGGTGCCGAACATCCGGTCGCCGGCATCGCCGAGGCCCGGCACGATGTAGCCGTGGTCGTTGAGCCGCTCATCGATCGCGGCGGTCCAGACCGGCACGTCGCCATGCTCCTGCTGGAACCGTTTGATGCCTTCGGGCGCGGCCAGCAGGCACACGAAGCGGATGTCGCGGGCGCCGCGCGCCTTGAGCAGGGACGCGCCGGCGCAGGCCGAATTGCCGGTCGCCAGCATCGGATCCATCAGGATCACGGTACGGTCGGACAGGTCCTGCGGCGCCTTGAAGTAATATTCCACCGCCTGCAACGTCTGGGGATCGCGGTAGAGCCCGATATGGGCGATGCGCGCCGACGGCATCAGCGCCAGCATGCCGTCGAGGAAGCCGACGCCCGCGCGCAGGATCGGTGCCAGCGTGAGCTTCTTGCCGGCGATCTTCGGCGCCAGCATCGGGGCGATCGGCGTCTCGATCTCGACCAGCTCCAGCGGCAGGTCGCGCGTCACCTCGTAGCAGAGCAGCATCCCGATCTCGTTCAGGATCTCGCGAAAGCTCTTGGTCGAGCGGTCCTTCTCCCGCATCAGGGAGAGCTTGTGCTGGACCAGGGGGTGGGCGACGACGTTGACGTTGCTGGTGCTCATGAAACCGATCTACACGGTTCCGTGAAACTGCGCCAGATCGGGCGGGCATTTTCCGCGGGATACGAGGCCTCGAGCAGGCGTCGCAACCGCCGCGCGGGCCCGGTTGCTTGCCTCGTAGGCAGCCATGGTCAATTCGCGGTCGATCGCCGCGCGCGTGGCGATGTGGAGCTAAACCCCGAGCCCGCGTGCGAGAAGCGTGATCACGAGCGTCAGGATCGCGCCCCAGACCAGGCTCAGCGTCATGGTCAGGATTGTCGTGGTGACCGCATGCTCCAGATTTCCCTTGAGGAGCTGCATGCTAGCCGTCCGAAGCTGGCGCTGCGGTGAGGCGCATGCCGAACAGCAACGCACCCATCAGCGCGACCAGGACGGCGATCTTGAGCTCGATCATGTCCGCCGCCTTGCGGCCACGCGCGCGAGCAGTTGCCTGGCACCCGCCAGCAATCGCGTGGCCAGCACGATCAGCGGATTGCCGCGGTTCTCGATGTCGAGCTCAAAAGTCTCGGTGGGAAACACCAGCGCGCATGTTGCCGGCCTGCTGTGCCGGTTGGCGAAATCGACCGCCGAGCTCTTGAACAGGAACAGGCCGCCGATGCGTCCGCTCGCTTCCCGGGCGACCCAGAGGCCGGCCGTGTTGCGCCCGACGAAGAAGGCGGGAATGGAGGCGCTGACGACATCGGGATCGAGCGGCTTGAGCGGCACCTGCGTCTGCCGGGCTTCGGGTCCGCGACGAGCAGCTTGGAAAGCTATCGCCGCCATGGCGGCCTCCTCACACATCTGCAAAGTCATGATGATGTGCCATGTCGGTCAGGCGTGAAGGTGCCAGACATAGATCGCGGTCTTCAGCGCGATGAACGCGGTGAGCACGGTGCCCATCGAGAGCAGGGCCAGTGCGCTCAGCGCGAGGCGCTTGAGCTGGGCCTTGCGTTCCTTCGAGATTCGCGGCCGTTGTTCGACCTCGTCGAAGGGCCGGTCAAAGCCATGTGTCAGCATCGACATTTTGGAAGTCCTTGTCCGTGGCGCGGCGAAACGGCCGCTCCATTCCACCTCGTATGATGTCGATCGCCGCGTAGGATTGCGAGATGAGCGCCGAGGCCGCCGTATAGGAATGTCATAAAGACGCCGATCGCCGCGACGGCAGCCCTCTGAACAGGTCGGGATTGCGCTTCGGTCGAGCCTGAGACGATGCGGGGGCCGAAAGCGTCATCCCGATGGCAGCGGCAAAGGCGAGCCGCAATCGCGGTTCCTCGATCTGCTCGCAGAAGCATTGCAGGGTCGCTTCCGCATTCTGTTGCTGACCGCTGATGGCCGCACAGAGCTGGGAGCTGGTTCGCCGGAAGAAGTGGAGAGAGTCCTCGGTGCTGTGGCGGCCGCCCTGACGATCGAGCTCAGCCGCGAGTGCCGCGACATTGAGCCTGTCGGAATCATCCAGCGTCACGGCAAAGCGCAGCAGCGCCAGCTTCCAGGCGCGGAGCAGCCTATGGGGTCCTTCGACTGATTGCAGCATGCGATATCCGGATCGCCCTCGACGCGTCAGGCTCTGATGCTGTCGATCAGCTCCTCATCGGCGATCGCGGCGAATGCTCGTACCACCTCTCTCCGCGCGGCCGCGTCCAGCGGCACAATCGGCAGCCGTGTCTCTGCCGACATCAGGCCAAGCACGCTGAGGGCGTATTTGAGCGCCGCCGGGCTCTCCCTGGAGAGGCAGACGATGAGCGGAACGAGGCGCCTGTGCAGGTAGCGCGCGGACTGCAGGCGGCCCTGCCTGACGTGCGAGTAGATGGTACGGCAGAGATCCGGCGCGACGTTGGCAATCTCCGAGATCGCGCCGTCGCCGCCATCCGCGATGAAGCCGAAAGTGGTGGCGTCGTCGCCGGACAGCAGGCGAAAGCCCGCCGGCAGGTGTCGGGCGAGGCGCAGCGGGCGGGTGATGTCACCGCTGCCATCGCGCAGGCCCACGAACCGGCGGGATTCGACGAGACGCAGAAGCGTCTCGTCGGCGAGCGGGCGCAGCGTGCGCGAGGGAACATCGTGCAGGATCATCGGCAAACCGATCGAACCGGAAATGGCGCGAAAGTGCGCCAGCATCCCCTCCTGCATCGGCTTGTTGTAGGCCGGCACCACCGACATGACGGCATCGGCACCGGCCGCCTCCGCCCGCCGCGCGAGTTCGATGGCATGGCCGGTCGCATTCGACATCGCGCCGGCGATGACCCGCACGCGGCCGCGGACGACGTCGATGGCGGTGCGAATGACGAGCTCCTGCTCGGCCGGCGAGAGCGTCGGCGCCTCGCCGGCCGTCTCGCAGACCACGAGCGCGGGAACGCCGGCGGCGACCTGCCGCTCGCAGAGTGCGGCGAACGCCTCGAGGTCGATCGCATCCGCCGCATCGAACGGGGTCGGCATGTCCGGGATGAAGCCGGTGAACCAGGCTGAGGGAGGGATGAACATGGCTTTTCGCCTGAAGGCGCCGGCTCAGGCGGCGCGCCGCGAGATATCGCTGTTGGGGCTCTTGCCCATGTCGAGCTCGATCTCGCGCGGCAGCTCGACGATGGTCTCCGGATGCTGCCCGTTCTCGAACAGCGCGTATTTGATGGCCTGGGCGCGGCTGACGAACAGGCCGCCATAGAGGCCGTTCTGCTCCTGCGCGACCCATTGTCCCCTGTGGTTACGGCCGATGAAAACGATGGTCGAAGGGGAGCTGCACGAGGGAGGTTCGACGAGTTTCATTTACTTATTCCTTCCGATTGACGGAGGTGGCGGGCGCGAGCCCGCAACCGTTCGATCAATATCAGTTCAAGCGAATATGATTTCGAGTGAGGCCGCGCGACGATCTCATAGGAAGCTCATAAAGCCGGCCGCTCAGGCCACATCATTGGCGATGTGGACCAGCGCGAACAGCGCGCCGAAGGCGACAGCTTCGTCCCAATGATTGAGCGCCGCGCCGAACAGCGGCTCGCGCCTGATGAGGCCGGCGAGGGCGCACAGGATAATCGACATCCAGAGCAGGGCGGCGAGGCTTCGGCCAAAGCCGATGCTGCCGAATGCGGCAAAGGTGGCGAGCAGCGCGATGCGGACGGCAAATCGAGCCATCACGCGCGTCGGGCTCAGCGTGCGCGGCATGTCCGGAGATTGCGACAAGGCCAAATCCCGTTTGGCATCCTAGCCGAAATTATCGCAGCCGACCGGTTCGTAGAGCGGGTCCAGGGTCGGGCGCACGGAGGGGACGCTGGGCCGCGACACCTCCACGGCCAATGCTCGCACCTCGACGAAGGCCGACAGCAGGGCGAGGGCGAGATCGGTGTGGTGGGCTTCGACCGCGGCGTCCAGCCAGTCCGGCAATTCGCGTTCACGCGACAGCGCGCAATGCCACTCGCCTTCGTCATAGGCGATGCGGCGGACCTGCCACAGCGGCAGCTCGACAGCCATCAGCGCCAGCGCGGCATCAGTCCAGGCCTCCGCATCGATCAGGCGCATGACGTGCGTCGAGCGCTCGCTCTGTCCGGGCGAAGCAAGGCGCCGGCAGGCGAGATCAATGATCTCGCGCATCAGTGGCCGTGTCATCGTATGCGCATTGCGCAGGCGTTCGCCGAGCGAAGGTGGATCGTAGCGTCGGAGTGCGGCGGTCATGTAGGCCTCCTGGAATTGGTGTCGGTCAGTCGGCCGGCATTCCCAAGATGGCTGGAAGGGCATTTGAAAACGAGATGAGAAGGGGGCGGGAGATATAAGGATTTCATAAGTGCCCGTGCTTCCGGGCGAGAAGCACGGACGGCGCCCATTCCCGACTGTCGTCTCTGCCGCAGGTGGAGTCCTATACAAACAGGCTTTTTGAAAAGACCCTGGCCGCGGTCTGCCGTAACAATCGGTGGCGATGGTGATGGTGGACCGCGTCGCTGTGCCGCCTCTCCGCACGACCGCCTGGAATGCGTTGTCGGTGTCACATGCCGCCGGTCGCGACGTGCCGGCCTTTATGAGATTCCTATAACTTCGCCATAGGCCTCATCTCGAAAACCTATGTGCGCGATGGCACTTCATCGCGGTGAAAGTTCCGGCCGGGCGCCGCGCGAGACGCGTTGCATTCGGGCGCGGCAAGCGGTCCGCCGGGGCCAGACACAGGTTGCGCCGGATATCGTCTCGTAATGAGGAGTATCGCCATGATGGACATTCTGATGCTGGCGCTGGGCTTCGGCTTCTTCGCGCTCGCGATCGGCTACACCTACGCCTGCGAACGGCTTTGATGGAGCGGACCATGATCTTCGATTATTCGCTCGCCAGCGCCGTCTCGCTCGGCCTGCTGTTCTACCTCACTTACGCGTTGCTGCGGCCCGAGCGGTTCTGATCCGTGCTGCTGCTTGTCAAATTGCTGTTGGCCGACGCCACGCTCGTCGCCTGCCTGCTTGCGCTGCTCCTGCCGCTCCTGCGCCGGACACAAAGCCTAAAGGGTTAATGCCATGACTATGATCGGTTGGCTCCAGATCATTCTTTATTGCGCCATCGTCGTTGCGCTGACCAAGCCGCTCGGCTGGTACATGACGCGCGTGTTCAACGGCGAGCGGACGTTCATGTCGCCGGTGCTGCGCCCGATCGAGGCCGGCATCTACTGGTTTTCCGGCGTCGACGAGAGGCGCGAGCAGCATTGGCTGACCTATACGGTCTCCATGCTGCTGTTCCATATCGGGGGCTTCCTCATCATCTACGGCGTGATGCGGCTCCAGGCCGTGCTGCCCTTCAATCCGGCCGGGCAGGGTGCGGTCGCCCAGGATCTCTCCTTCAACACCGCGATCTCCTTCATCACCAACACCAACTGGCAGAACTACGGCGGCGAGAGCACGATCTCGTACCTCGTGCAGATGCTTGGTTTGACGCACCAGAACTTCCTGTCGGCGGCAACCGGCATTGCGCTCGCGGTCGCCCTGATCCGCGGCTTCTCGCGCGCCTCGATGCGCACGGTCGGCAATTTCTGGGTCGACGTCACCCGCACCACGCTCTATGTGCTGCTGCCGATCTGCGTCGTCTACACGCTGTTCCTGGTCTGGCAGGGCATCCCGCAGACGCTGGGGCCGTATGTCGAGGCCACGACGCTCGAAGGCGCCAAGCAGACCATCGCGCTTGGCCCCGTCGCCTCGCAGGTCGCGATCAAGATGCTCGGCACCAATGGCGGCGGCTTCTTCAACGCCAACGCCGCGCATCCTTTCGAGAATCCGACCGCGCTGTCGAACTTCATCCAGATGCTGTCGATCTTCGCGATCGGCGCGGCGCTGACCAACGTGTTTGGTCGCATGGTCGGCAACCAGCGCCAGGGCTGGGCAATCCTGTCCGTGATGGGCGTGCTGTTCCTCGCCGGTGTCGCCGTCACCTATTGGGCCGAAGCCAACGGTACCTCGACGCTGCATGCGCTCGGCCTGACCGGCGGCAACATGGAGGGCAAGGAGGTGCGCTTCGGCATCGTCGCGTCGTCGCTGTTCGCCGTGATCACGACGGCGGCGTCCTGCGGCGCGGTCAATGCCATGCATGACAGCTTCACCGCGCTCGGCGGCATGATCCCGCTGATCAACATGCAGCTCGGCGAGATCATCATCGGCGGCGTCGGCGCCGGCCTCTACGGCATGCTGCTGTTCGTCGTGCTCGCGATCTTCGTGGCGGGCCTGATGGTCGGCCGCACGCCGGAATATGTCGGCAAGAAGATCGAGGCGCGCGAGGTCAAGATGGCGATGCTCGCGATCCTGGTGCTGCCGCTGATGTATCTCGGCTGGACCGCGGTCGGCGTGGTCTATCCGGCGGCGGTCGCCTCGATGGCGAATGCCGGGCCGCACGGCTTCACCGAGGTGCTCTACGCCTTCACCTCGGCGACCGGCAACAACGGCTCGGCCTTTGCGGGCCTCACCGGCAACACGCTGTTCTACAACCTCACGCTCGCAAGCGCGATGTTCGTCGGCCGCTTCTTCATGATCGTCCCGGCGATGGCGATCGCGGGTTCGCTGGCCGCCAAGAAATCCATTCCGCCGTCGGCGGGCACATTCCCGACCACCGGCGGCCTGTTCGTCGGCCTCGTGGTCGGCGTGATCCTGATCATCGGCGGCCTGACCTTCTTCCCGGCGCTCGCGCTCGGCCCGATCGTCGAGCAGCTCGCGATGAACGCCGGCCAAGTCTTCTGATCGACAAGTCTTCTGATCGACAGCCTTCTGATTGTTTGGAGTGACCTCCATGGATACCATGAAACTGCAAAAACGCGCTTCCGTCTCGGCGATGCTCGATCCCAAGATCGTCGTGCCCGCGATCCGCGCTGCCTTCACCAAGCTCGATCCGCGGCTGATGATCAAGAACCCCGTGATGTTCGTGGTCGAGATCGTGGCCGCGCTCACCACGGTGATCTTCCTGCGAGACCTCGTCACGGGTGGCGAGAACCTCGGCTWCACCTTCCAGATCATCCTCTGGCTCTGGTTCACCGTGCTGTTCGCCAATCTCGCCGAAGCGGTCGCCGAAGGCCGCGGCAAGGCGCAGGCCGAATCGTTGCGCAAGACCCGCACCGAGAGCCAGGCCAAGCTGCTGACCGGCACCGGCCAGACCTTCAAGCTCGTGCCCGGCACGAGCCTCAAGGTCGGCGACATCGTGCTGGTCGAGGCCGGCGATACCATTCCCTCCGACGGTGAGGTGATCGAGGGTGTCGCGTCCGTCAACGAGGCCGCCATCACCGGCGAGTCCGCGCCCGTCATCCGAGAATCCGGCGGCGACCGCTCGGCGGTGACCGGCGGCACGCAGGTGCTGTCCGACTGGATCCGCGTCCGCATCACGGCAGCCCAGGGCTCGACCTTCATTGACCGCATGATCAAGCTGGTCGAGGGCGCCGAACGACAGAAGACGCCGAACGAGATCGCGCTCAACATCCTGCTGGCTGGCCTCACCATCATCTTCGTGTTCGCCACCGTCACCATTCCGAGCTACGCGGCCTATGCCGGCGGCTCGATCTCGGTGGTCGTGCTGGTCGCGCTGTTCGTGACGCTGATCCCGACCACGATCGGCGCGCTGCTGTCGGCGATCGGCATCGCCGGCATGGACCGCCTGGTCCGCTTCAACGTGCTGGCGATGTCGGGACGCGCGGTGGAAGCCGCCGGCGACGTCGACACGCTGCTGCTCGACAAGACCGGTACGATCACGCTTGGCAACCGCCAGGCCACCGCGTTCCGCCCCGTTCGCGGCGTGACCGAGCAGGAGCTCGCGGACGCGGCCCAGCTCGCCTCGCTGGCGGACGAGACGCCGGAAGGTCGCTCCATCGTCGTGCTGGCGAAGGAGAAATACGGCATCCGTGGCCGAGACATGGCCGAGCTTGGCGCCACTTTCATCCCGTTCACGGCGCAGACCCGCATGAGCGGTGTCGATGCCGGCGGCTCGTCGGTGCGCAAGGGCGCGGTCGATTCGATGCTGAACTATGTCGGTGGCGGTGCAACGCTGGCGGTTGCGTCCGGCAACACCGCCCGCGCCATCCAGCCTGCGGTGCTCTCGGAGGTCGGCCGCGAGGTCCAGGCCATTGCGGACGAGATCTCCAAGGCCGGCGGCACGCCGCTTGCGGTCGCCAAGGACGGCAAGCTGCTCGGCGTCATCCAGCTCAAGGACATCGTCAAGGGTGGTATCCGCGAGCGCTTTGCCGAGCTGCGCCGCATGGGCATTCGCACCGTCATGATCACCGGCGACAATCCGATGACGGCGGCCGCGATCGCGGCGGAAGCCGGCGTCGACGACTTCCTGGCGCAGGCAACCCCCGAAGACAAGCTCAAGCTGATCCGTGACGAGCAGGCCAAGGGCAAGCTGGTCGCCATGTGCGGCGACGGCACCAATGACGCGCCTGCGCTCGCCCAGGCCGACGTCGGCGTCGCCATGAACACCGGCACCCAGGCCGCGCGCGAGGCCGGCAACATGGTCGACCTCGACTCCAACCCGACCAAGCTGATCGAGGTGGTCGAGATCGGCAAGCAGCTCCTGATGACGCGCGGTGCGCTGACGACCTTTTCGATCGCCAACGACGTCGCAAAATACTTCGCGATCATCCCGGCGATGTTCCTCGCGTTCTACCCGCAGCTCAACGTGCTCAACGTCATGAACCTGTCGAGCCCGCAGAGCGCCATCCTGTCGGCGATCATCTTCAACGCGCTGATCATCATCGGGCTGATCCCGCTGGCGCTGAAAGGCGTCGCCTATCGCGCAGTCGGTGCCGGCGCGCTGCTCCGGCGCAACCTGCTGATCTACGGCCTCGGCGGGATCGTCATTCCCTTCATCGGCATCAAGGCGATCGACCTCGTCGTCGTTGCCTTGCACCTGGCTTAACCACGTCATTGCGAGGAGCGAAGCGACGAAGCAATCCAGACTGCCTCCGCGGAAAGACACTGGATTGCTTCGCTTCGCTCGCAATGACGGAAGACATAGGAGACCAAAAATGCTCAGAGAAATCCGCCCCGCCATCGTCCTGCTGCTGGTGCTCACCGCCATCACCGGACTTGCCTATCCGCTCGCGATGACCGCCATTGCCGGCGCGATCTTCCCGGCCCAGGCGCAGGGCAGCCTGATCGAGCGCGACGGCAAGGTGGTCGGCTCCGCCCTGATCGGGCAGGAGTTCAAGGACGACAAATATTTCCACGGCCGCCTCTCGGCGACGGTTGCGCCCGACCCGAATGATTCGACCAAGACGGTCTCGGCGCCCTACAACGCGGCCAATTCGGGCGGCTCCAATCTCGGCCCGACCAGCAAGGCGCTGGCCGACCGGCTGAAGGAAGACGTGGACAAGCTGAAGGCGGAGAATCCGAACGCCGCCGTACCGGAAGACCTGGTCACCACCTCGGCCAGCGGCCTCGATCCGGACATCTCGCCGGAAGCCGCAGAATTCCAGGTACCGCGCGTGGCAAAGGCGCGGAATCTGTCGGACGATCAGGTCAAGCAGCTCGTGGCCTCCAATACCCAGGGCCGCCTGCTCGGCCTGATCGGCGAACCGCGGGTTAACGTCCTTGCTCTAAACCTCGCGCTCGATCGCGTTGCCGCGAAGTAGCGCTCTAGGCTGGCGGCGCGCGGATGATTATATTGGCCTGATGGTCCGTGAACGCCGCGATCCCGAACAACGTCCGTCTCCCGAGGCGCTGCTGGAAGCCGCGCGCCGGGAGGAGAGCGCGAGCGGCAAGCTGAAAATCTTCGTCGGCGCCGCCCCCGGCGTCGGCAAGACCTACGAGATGCTGCAAAGCGCCCATGCCAGGCGCAAGGCCGGCATCGACGTCGTGGTCGGCTTCGTCGAGACCCATGGCCGTGCCGAGACCGAGGCGCTGGTGCGCGGCCTCGAAGTGATCCCGCGCAAGAAGTTCGACTACCGCGGCCAGACGGTCGAGGAGATGGACCTCGACGCCGTGATCGCGCGCCGCCCGAAAATCGCGCTGGTCGACGAACTCGCCCATACCAACGCCGCCGGCAGCCGCCATCCCAAGCGCTATCTCGACGTCGAGGAGCTGCTGTCCCATGGCATCGACGTCTATACCGCCGTCAATATCCAGCACATCGAGAGCCTGAACGACGTCGTTGCGCAGATCACCCATGTGCGGGTGCGCGAGACCGTGCCGGATTCCATCGTCGACCGCGCCGATGCGATCGAGCTGATCGACCTCACGCCCGACGATTTGATCCAGCGGCTGAAGGAGGGCAAGGTCTATGTCCCCAGGCAGGCCGAGCGGGCGCTCGAGCATTATTTCTCGCCGGGCAACCTGACCGCGCTACGTGAGCTGGCGCTGCGGCGCACGGCGGAACGGGTCGACGAGCAGCTCCTCACGCACATGCAGGCGAACGCGATCGCCGGCCCCTGGGCCGCGGGTGAGCGCATCCTCGTCTGCGTCAGCGAGGATCCGCGTGCGGCCGGGCTGGTGCGCTATACCAAGCGGCTGGCCGACCGGCTGCATGCGCCGTTTACGGCCGTCTCGATCGAGACGCGGCGCTCGCTCCAGCTCTCCGACGAGGAGCGCGACCGGCTCGCCGATACGCTGCGGCTTGCCGAAGCGCTCGGCGGCGAGGCGCTGACCATTCCCGCCGTCGACCGCCGCATCGCCGACGACGTCATCAATTTCGCGCAAGGCAACAACGTCACCCAGATCGTGATCGGCAAGTCGACGCGCTCGCGCTGGTTCGAGATGACGCGCGGCTCGGTCGTGCACGATCTGGTGCGCCGCGCCGGCAATATCAGCGTGCATGTCATCCCTGGCGACGAGCTCGCGAGCGAGCCGCCACCGAAGACCGCGGTGCAGACCGCGGCACGGACCGAGCCGTTCGATGCGCTTCCTTATCTGAAGGCACTCGGGATCACCGCGCTCGGCCTTGTGGCAGCAACGGCCATCAAGCCGTATTTCGGTGTCGAGAACGTCGACCTGATGTTCCTCACCGCGGTGGTGGCCGTGGCCGTGCGCTACGGGCTGTGGCCGTCGCTGCTTGCGAGCGTCGCGGCGTCGCTGGCCTACAACTTCTTTTTCCTGCCGCCGGTCTATACGTTTACCATCACCGACCCGACCAATGTCGCGGCGTTCTTCTTCTTCATGCTGATTGCGTTCGTGGTGTCGAACGTCGCGGGACGGGTGCGCACCCAGGCCGACACCGCGATCGGTCGCATCAGGACCACCGAGCAGCTCTATGCCTTCAGCCGGAAGCTCGCCGGCACCGCCACGCTCGACGACGTCTTGTGGGCAACCGCCTATCAGATTGCGTTGATGCTGAAGGTGCGCGTCGTGCTGTTGCTGCCGGAGGACGGGCTGCTCACGGTGAAATCCGGCTATCCGCCCGAGGACCAGCTCGACCAGGCCGATCTTGCCGCCGCCAATTGGGCCTGGAGCAATGATCGTCCCGCCGGCCGCGGCTCGGATACGCTGCCCGGCGCCAAGCGGCTGTTCCTGCCGATGCGCACCGGGCGCGGCCCGATCGGCGTGATCGGCATCGACAACGATCGCACCGGCCCGTTGCTGACGCCGGACCAGCGCCGGCTGCTCGACGCGCTGGTCGACCAGGGCGCGCTCGCGATCGAACGCGTGCTGCTGGTCGAGGACATGGATCGCGTCAAGCGCACCATCGAATCCGAGCGGCTGCGCTCGGCGCTGCTGACGTCGATTTCGCACGACCTGAAGACGCCGCTGGCGTCCGTTCTCGGCGCGGCCTCGACCATGCGCGATCTTGCCAGTGCGCTGTCCGACACCGAGAAGCGCGACCTGCTCGCCACCGTGATCGACGAGTCCGAGCGGCTCAACCGCTTCATCGCCAATCTGCTCGACATGACCAAGCTCGAATCCGGCGCCATCGTGCCCAACACGGCGCTGCACGATCTCGGCGAGATCGCCGGCAGCGCGCTCCGGCGGGCAGCCAAGATCCTGATCGCGCACAAGGTCGAGCTGGTGCTGGCCGCCGATCTGCCGATGCTCCAGTTAGATGCCGTGCTGTTCGAACAGGTGCTGTTCAACCTGCTCGACAATGCCGCCAAATATTCGCCGCCCGACACCACGATCTCGATCAAGGGCCAGCGCGACAGGGATCACGTGGTGCTCCAGATTGCCGACGAAGGCGACGGCATTCCGCCAGACGAGCTCGAGAGCGTATTCGACAAGTTCTATCGCGCGCAGAAGGGGGACCATGTCCGTCCCGGCACCGGGCTTGGGCTTGCCATCTCCCGCGGTTTCGTCGAGGCGATGCGGGGCACGATCTCGGCCGCCAACCGGGGCGACCGGAGCGGCGCGATCCTCACCATCCGTCTGCCCATCCCGGCACAGACCCAGGCATTGGATACCGCCGCATGAGTGCTGCCCCGATCAAGGTTCTTGTCATCGACGACGAGCCGCCGATCCGCAAGCTGCTGCGGATGGGGTTGACGACGCAGGGTTACGAGATCCTGGAGGCGTCAAACGGCAAGACCGCGCTGGAAAAGCTCGCGGAAGAGCCCGCGCTGATCATCCTCGATCTCGGCCTGCCCGATATCCAGGGCCATGAGCTGCTGCGCACGATACGCGCGCGCAACGAAAGCGTGCCGATCGTGGTGCTCTCGAGCCGTGGCGACGAGGCCGGCAAGGTGCAGGCGCTCGACCTCGGCGCCGACGATTACCTGACAAAGCCGTTCGGCATGGACGAACTGCTGGCGCGCCTGCGCGCCGCGCTGCGGCACCAGCTTCAGGTCCAGGGCGAGCGCCCGGTCTTCCGCACCGGCGATCTCTCCGTCGATCTGGTGCGCCGGATCGTCAAGCTCGGTGAGCGCGACGTCAAACTGTCGCCGAAGGAATATGACCTCTTGCGCGTGCTGGTCCAGCACGCCGGCAAGGTGCTGACCCATCGCTTCCTGCTCAAGGAGCTCTGGGACGAGCTGACCGACGCGCAATATCTGCGCGTCTATGTCCGCCAGCTCCGCCAGAAGATCGAGTCCGATCCGGAACGGCCGCAATATGTGCTGACGGAAACGGGGATCGGGTATCGGCTGAAGGCGGGGGATTGACTTAGCCGTCGTTCCGGGGCGATGCGAAGCATCGAACCCGGAACCTCGAGATTCCGGGTTCGCCTCTTCGAGGCGCCCCGGAATGACGGTGGGGTTGCTAACCCGCCTTCCTCTGTCGCGCCGTCGACCGGTGCACCTTGTTCGCGGCTCGTCCTCGCCCTGTCGTCCGCCGCCCACGCGGTTTGGCCGACGTCCGTCCTCCCCCGCGCCCCTTCAGGCTCTGCTTCAGCGCATCCATCAGGCTGACGACATTGCTCGGCCGCTCCTCGGGCTCCGGCAGCTCGATCTTCTTGCCGCTTGCCTTGCGCTTCACCAGCGCCTTCAGCGCGTTCTCATACTCGTCCTTGAACTTGCCGGGGTCGAAATGCGCGGCCTTGGTGTGCAGGATGTGGCCGGCGAGCTCGACCATGTCCTTGGTGATCTTCGGGCTCTTGATGTCGTCGAAGAACTGGTCCTCGTCGCGCAGCTCGTAGGGGTAGCGCAGCGTGGTGCCGAGCAGGCCCTTGCCGAGTGGTTCGATCGCGATGACGTGCTCGCGATTGGTGAGCACGATCCTGGCGAGCGCGACGCGTCCCTCGTCCTTCATGGCGTCGCGGATCACGGCAAAGGCGTCGATCGCGGCCTTGCCCTCGGGCGCGATGTAATAGGGATGGTTGAGGTAGCGCTGATCGATCTCGTCGCTCGGTACAAAGCTCTCGATGTCGATGGTGTGATTGCTCTCGATCTGGACCGCCTCGAGCTCTTCCGGTTCGATCTCGACATATTTGCCCTTCCGCAGCTCGTAGCCGCGTCCCTTCTGATCGCTCTCGACGACGTCGCCGGTCTCGGAATCGACCATCTGCTGCTTCAACCGGTTTCCGGTCTCGCGGTTGATCATGTGAAAGCGCGTCTTCTCGGCCGCCGTCGTGGCGGGGTAGAGCAGGACGGGGCAGCTCACGAGGGACAGCTTCAGCGTCCCTTTCCAATAGGCGCGGGGAGCCATCTCATTCTCCAGTGTTTTCAAGGCGTTTTCGGAACTCCAACGGGGCTCCGGGGTTTTGGTTCCGGGGCGGACTTTTGCCGTGATAGGCTTGAGGGGCGAGGACAAGAGCGGGACCCGGTCGTGCTGAGAAACCTTTCCACCTATCGCAAGAAGCGCGATTTCGAGAAGACGCCGGAGCCATCGGGCGAGTCGGCGGTCGCACCGTCGAAGCAGCGGCGTTTTGTCATTCAGAAGCACGACGCGACCCGGCTCCACTACGATCTGCGGCTCGAGTTCGATGGCGTCTTCAAATCCTGGGCCGTGACCAAGGGACCCTCGCTCGACCCGCACGACAAGCGGCTGGCGGTCGAGGTCGAGGATCATCCGCTCGACTATGGCGATTTCGAAGGCACGATCCCGGAGGACCAGTACGGCGGCGGCACCGTGATGCTGTGGGACCGCGGCACCTGGGAGGCCGACGATCCCGAACGCGGCTTCAAGAAGGGCGATTTGAAGTTCACGCTTCACGGCGAGAAGCTGCACGGGAGCTGGGTGCTGGTGCGGATGCGCAATGACCGGACCGGCGGCAAGCGCACCAACTGGCTCCTGATCAAGCACCGCGACGAATATGCCGCCGAGGGCGAGGACATTCTAGCCGAGGACAAGTCTGTCGCCTCCGGCCGCGCGATGGAGCAGATCGCGGACGGCAAGGGCCGTGCGCCAAAGCCGTTCATGCTGGCGAGAGGCGCCGTGAGCAAGGCCGATGCTGTCTGGCAGTCCAATCGTGCGGAGGAGACGAAAGGGCGGACCGTCAAGCCGGCGCCCCGCGCGGCGTTGAAGGGCGGCAAGCCCAAGGCGGCAAGGAAGAAGCCGACCACGGCCACGACCGCCAGCGAAGTCTCGGAGATGCCGGACTTCGTCGCGCCGCAGCTCTGCACCTCGGTCGAGCGTCCGCCGTCCGGCGAGGGCTGGTACCATGAGATCAAGTTCGACGGCTATCGCGTGCAGCTCCGGGTCGAGGACGGCAAGGCGACGCTGAAGACCCGCAAGGGGCTCGACTGGACCGACAAGTTCGCGTCGATCGCGAAGGAGGCGGACGCGCTGCCGGACGTGATGATCGACGGCGAGATCATCGCGCTCGGCCACAATGGCGCGCCAAACTTCTCCTCGCTCCAGGCCGCGCTGTCGGACGGCAAGACCGGAGATCTCATCTTCTTTGCCTTCGACCTGCTGTTTGCCGAGGGCCTCGATTGTCGCCGGCTTCCGCTCGGCGAGCGCAAGGCGCGCCTCAAGGAGCTGCTGGACGCGCGCAAGCGGAAGACGAGCCAGATCCGCTATGTCGAGCATTTCGAGAGCGGCGGCGACGCCGTGCTGCAATCGGCCTGCAAGCTCGAGCTCGAGGGCGTGGTGTCGAAGAAGCTCGACGCACCCTATCGCTCCGGCCGCACCGAGAGCTGGACCAAGGCAAAATGCCGCGCCGGCCAAGAGGTCGTGATCGGCGGCTGGAAGACCACGGCCGGAAAATTCCGTTCGCTGATGGCCGGTGTCTATCGCGGCGATCACCTCGTCTTCGTCGGCATGGTCGGCACCGGCTTTGGCGCCGACAAGGTCAAGCACATCATGCCGTTGCTGAAAGAGGCCGCGTCGAGTGAGAGTCCCTTCGGCGGCAAGAATGCGCCGAAGAAGACCCGCGACGTGCACTGGGTGCGACCGGAGCTCGTCGCCGAGATCGAGTTCGCGGGCTTCACCGCCGACGGCAACATTCGCCAGGCGGCATTCAAGGGCCTGCGGCAGGACAAGCCGGCCGAGGAGGTCGAGGCGGAAACGCCCGTCGATACCGGGCTCGCCCAGCCTTCGGCCAGGTCCCGCACCAAGGCGAAGTCCGTCAAACAGACAAAGGCGGGCGGCAGCGCCGAGGTGATGGGCGTCGTGATTTCGAAATCGGACAAGGAGCTGTGGCCGGACGGCGGCGACGGCGAGGGCGTCACCAAGCTCGATCTGGCGCGCTATTTCGAGGCGGTCGGCGGCTGGATGATCGAACATCTGAAGGGCCGCCCCTGTTCGATCCTGCGCGCACCCGACGGCATCGGCGGGGAAAAATTCTTCCAGCGCCATGCGATGCAGGGCGGCTCGAACCTGCTCGAGCTCGCCAAAGTCTCCGGTGATCGCAAGCCGTATTTGCAGATCGACCGTGTCGAGGGCCTTGCCGCGGTGGCGCAGATCGGCGGCCTCGAACTGCATCCCTGGAATTGCGCGCCGGACGCCTATGACACGCCGGGCCGGCTGGTGTTCGACCTCGACCCGGCGCCGGACGTCGATTTTGCCGACGTGGTCGAGGCGGCCAAGCAGATGCGGCAGCGGCTGGCCGACGTCGGCATGGAGAGCTTTTGCAAGACCACCGGCGGCAAGGGCCTGCACGTGGTTGTGCCGCTGCTCCATGGCGCGCGCGACAAGGTGAGCTGGAAGGAAGCCAAGGCCTTTGCGCAAGGCGTCTGCCAGTGGATGGCCGACGACGATCCCGGGCGTTATCTGCTCAACATGTCCAAGAAGCTGCGCAACGGGAAGATTTTTCTGGATTACCTGCGCAACGATCGCCTGTCGACGGCGGTAGCGCCACTGTCGCCGCGTGCACGTGATGGAGCAACGGTGTCGATGCCGGTCACCTGGGCGCAGGTCAAAGGCGATCTCGATCCGAAGCGCTACACGGTGCGGACCGTGCCGGGCCTGCTGCCGCGATCGAAGGCGTGGGACGGCTATGACGATGCCGCCACGCCGATCAAGGCGGCGATGAAGAAGCTCGCGGCGAAGATGAAGTAGTCGCTCTTGTAAACGTCATTCCGGGCTGCGCGAAGCGCAGACCCGGAATCCAGAGGTTTGCGGCGCGAGATTCCGGGTTCGCGCTTGCGCGCGCCCCGGAATGACCGACTTGGCTAGATCCGTCCCAGCAGGAGCAGGATCAGCAGGATGACGATGATGAGCCCGAGGCCGCCGCCGCCGTAATAGCCGGTGCCGTAGAACGGGCCGCCGCCGATACCGCTGAAGCCGCCAAGCAGAGCAATGACCAGAATGATCAGAATGATTGTACCGATAGACATGCGAATCTCCTCAGCCCTTTGTCGAAAGGGTCGTTGCACCTGTCCCTTATGAAGGGGCAACTTGCCGCAGGTTCTAAAGTTCCGAATCTGAAACACGGCAAGGTTGGCCAACTGGCATGGAACCTTTGTCCGTCCAGCTGGCATGACTCGGTGAGGATCGATCGCTATTGGGTAGGGCCATGACAGCACCGCTTGTCGTTTCAATTCCCCATCGTCTCGGCCGCGAGGAGGCGGTGCGGCGGCTCAAGACCGGGCTCGGCCGCGCGTCGGCCAGCATTCCCGTGATGCAGGTCGAGGAGGAGCGCTGGAGCGGCGACACCATGAATTTCCGCATCCGTGCGCTCGGACAGATCGCGACCGGCCAGGTCGACGTCGCCGACGACCATGTGCGGGTCGAGGTGGTGTTGCCGTGGCTGTTGCAGCGTTTCGCCGAAATGGCGCAGGCCACGATCCGCAAGCGCGGCCAGTTGCTGTTGACGAAGGACGAGAAAAAATAGCGTTCAGGCGCGGGCGCGCTGCCGGGCCGGCCTTGCCGCGGCTGTGCTGCGCGCGGCGATGACGGCAGCGGGAAAATCACGAAGCGCCTGCGCAAGCGGCAATTGATTGCCGGCGAGGCCTGGCGCAGCATAGCCCGTGATGTCGACCGTCGCGTCAAATTCCTCGAGGATCGGCCATTCGCGACCGGCTTGCGTGAACGGTGCCAACATGCGCCCGGTCACCACGATCGCAGCAGTGCGGCCGTGGCGGCGGGCGAAGGCGACGACATGGTCGGCGTGGGCGCCGCTCACCCCGAGCGGCTGGTAGTCGCCATGTGTGAAGACGTCGGCGAGCTCATGGCGCAGCTTGAGCAGGTGCCGCGTCCAGGCCAGCTTGAGCCGGCCATCGGGCCAGGTCTTGATCGGGCCGCGCCAATCCGGAGCTTCCGGCGATGCCAGCGCCGCATGCCGCGCGGCAAAATCCACCGGTCGGCGGTTGTCGGGATCGACCAGCGACAGGTCCCAGAATTCGGTGCCCTGGTAGAAGTCCGGGACGCCCGGCAGCGTCGCCTTGAGCGTGAGCTGGCTCAGCGAATTCAACGCACCCAGCAGCGCGACGCGGCGGGCCAGGGTTTGCAGCGCCTCCAGGAATTCGCGCGACCGCGCAGGATCGAGGATCCCGGCGACGAAGTCCCGTATGCCGGCCTCGTAGGTCTCGTGGGGATTGAGCCAGCTCGTCTCCTCCTTGCCTTCGCGCGCGGCCTTGAGCGCGTAAGCCTGGATGCGCTCGACGAAGCCTTCGTCCGGGCCCTCGAGCGGCCATGCCCCGAGCAGGGTCTGGTAGAGCATGTATTCGAATGTCGCCGACGGCGCACGCAGATTGCCGCGGAGCGCGAGGTGCGGTGCGTTCAACACCTTCCAGCGTGCCACCGTACTGGTCCACTCGCCGGGAATCTCGCTGAGCGCCGCGATCCGCGCGCGCGCATCCTCGCCGCGCTTGGTATCGTGCGTGGCGGTCGCGGTCATGCCGTGCGGCCACTCCCTGGCGCGGGCCTGCATGGCCTCGTGGAAGGCGGGAAGCGCAAGACCGGTGCTCGCGGCATCGCCGCCGACCTCGTTCAACGCGAGCAGGCGGTGGAATTGGTAGAAGGCGGTGTCCTCCAGCGACTTCGCCATCACCGGCCCGGTGAATTGCTGCACCTTCAGCGCGAAGCGGCGCACGCGCGGGGCGCTGTGCGGGTGACGGCCGGGCTTGAGCAGGTCCATGGTCAGGGCATCGCGCAGGAAGTCGAAAATGCCCTCGTCCGCGGCGAACCACTCCGCACGGGCACGCGCGATCGTGTCGTCGATCAGCTTGCGGTCGTGCGCGGCAGGCGCGCCGGACGTGAGATAGGTGCGATAGACCGGAAAATGCAGCACGTAGAGCTCGAGCGCCTGCCGCAGGCTGTCGGCCGAGAAGTCGCGGGTCGAGTAGTGGCCGTTGGCGATGCGCGCGAGCAGCCGCGTCAGCACGGTGAATTCGCTGGTGAGCAGCGTCTCCAGCACGCGCCGCTTGGCGTCCTTGACATAGGGCGCAAGCCGCGGCGGCCGGTTGCTGATCTGCCGCCAGGTTTCGTCCAGCGCGTCCAGTCCCCTGGGATCGACCAGCATTTGGGTGATGACGTTCATCCACTCGTAACCGGTGGTGCCGTGAACGCCGGCAAAGTGCGGCAGGCGCTCGTGCTCGCACAGGATCTTCTCGATCACGGTATAGAACGGTTTCGTCGCGCCTTGCGCGTCGCGCACGAGGCGGCGCAGCCGCTGGCAATACTGCGCGGGGTCGCGCAGGCCGTCGATGTGGTCGAGACGGATGCCCTGCAAATTTCCGTCGGCGACCAATTGCTTCACCAGCCTGTGGGTGGCGGCGAATGTGCCGGGGTCCTCGACGCGCAGACCCGCAAGCCCGTTGACGTCGAAGAAGCGGCGATAGTTGATGTCGCTGGAGGCAAGCCGCCAATGGCCGAGCTTGTAGTGCTGGCGCTCGAGCAGATGATGCAGCGCCAGGGTCTGCGCCGGGCGGTCCTTTGCCGCGCGATAGGCGCCGAGGCCGCGCGCGATGATGTCGGCCGCGCCCGCGATGTCCCTGAGTTCGGCCTTGAAGCCCGGCGCTTCCTTGCGATTGGGACGGCGCAATCCGGTGTGGCGCGCCGCAAGCGCGAGCACGCGCTTGCCGGCTTCGGTCTCGGCGGCGTCCGCTTCCTTGACGACCATCCGCAGCACCTCGCCATAGCGCTCCGCCGCGATCGGCAGGCGATGCTCGAAATACCAGGCGGACAAGCTGCCCTGTTCGGGATCGTAGCGCAGTTCGATCTCGCCGCGCTCCAGGGCCTCGCCATAGGACGAGCCGAGGATCGGCAGCAGCACGCCGCCGCGGGCGCGGTGGGGCAGCAGGTCCCAGTCGATATCGAAGGCTGCCGCATGCGGCGACGTCGGTCCCCATTCCAGCACGTCGAGCCACCATGGATTGTCGGCAAAATGCACGCCGACATGGTTGGGCACGAAATCGATGATGAGACCGATGTCATGCTGGCTCAGCGCCGTGCTCAGCCGGGCAAAACCGGCCTCGCCGCCGAGCTCGGGGTTGAACTGGCTGTGATCGACGGTGTCGTAGCCGTGGGTCGAGCCCTTGCGGGCCTTCATCACCGGCGAGGCGTAGAGATGCGTGATCCCCAGCGCCTTCAGGTAAGGCACCATCTCGGCGGCCTTGTCGAAGTCGAAATCCGCGGTGAGCTGAAGCCGGTAGGTCGCAAGAGGGATGGCGGGAGGCATGCTAACCTCCGAGGCGCCAGACCACCGACCAGGGCGGAAGCCGGCCGCCCGCCGCGGCGCCCCAGATCGGCGTGCCCGCGCTGTCGTTGGAATGCGCGATCTCCCGGTCCGACAGATTGGCGGCGAGGCGTAGCGTCGTTCCGTCGCCCATGCGCCAATGCGCGGCCAGCAAGCCGTTGTCGCTCGCCTCGGCGTCGCCGAAGGTCGCGCCCTTCAGCCGCGGCGCGATCTCCTTGCGGCGGAGCGTGAGCAGGTCTCGCACCAGAGCGAGCCGTGCATTCTGCTCCGGCGTGCGGCCGGTCCAGTCGAGCACGGCCGATTGCAGCGTCGCGGGGTCGAGCGGGTCGGGCACCTCGTCGCCGTATTTCTCGTAGGCCCAGGCATATTCCTGCCGACGGCCCTTGCGCACGGCATCGGCGAGCCCGCCTTGGAAGTCGCAGAAGAACGGGAAGGGCGCCGTCGAGCCCCATTCCTCGCCCATGAACAGCATCGGGATCATGGGAGCCAGAAGCGTCACCGCCAGCGCAGCCTCGATCTGCCTGGGCGATGCCAGGCTTTCGAGCCGGTCGCCGAGCGGGCGGTTGCCGATCTGATCGTGGTTCTGGAGGAAATTGACGAAGGTCGCCGGCGGCAATGCGCCGCTCGGCTCACCGCGCGGCTTCTTGCCCCAGAATTCCGAGATTTCGCCCTGGTAGACGAAGCCGGACGCCATTGCTCGCGCGAGATCCATGCGCGGGGTCTGATAATCGGCATAGTAGCCGGCGAGCTCGCCGGTCAGCATCACATGCCAGACGTGATGGTAGTCGTCGTTCCACTGCGCGCGATATTTGCCGTTGGGCGGATCCTGCGCGGCATCGAGCAGGCTCGCGCGATTGTCGCCGTTCTCCAGCACCAGATGGATGTGCCGTCCCGTCGCCTTGGCGAGTTCGCCGGCGGTGACGCTGAGATCCTGCAGCATCGACTGCTCGCCGGGGATCGCCATGATGTGGTTGGCGGCGTCCAATCGCAGGCCGTCGAAGCGGTAGTCGGTGAGCCAGGACAGCGCGCTCTCGACTGCAAACGCGCGTACCTGCGGCAGCCGATAGTCGATCGCGCTGCCCCACGGCGTGTGTGCGTCGGTGAAGAAGGCCGGCGCGTAGCGGCCGAGGTAATTTCCTTCGGGGCCGAAATGGTTGTAGACCACGTCGAGAAACACCATCAGCCCGCGCAGATGCGCTTCGTCGATCAGCGTCTTCAGGTCCTCGGGACGGCCATAGGCGTTGTCGGGCGCGTACCACAGCACGCCGTCATAGCCCCAGCCGCGGCGGCCGGCGAAATCGGCCAGCGGCATCAGCTCCAGCGCGGTGACGCCGGTCGCGACCAGATGATCGAGCTTGCCGATCATGGCGCGGTAGGTCCCCTCACGCGTGAAGGTGCCGACATGCGTTTCGATCAACACCGTCTCTTCCCAGGGACGGCCACGCCAATCGCTCGCACGCCACGTGAAGGCGTCGTGATCGACCACCTCGCTCGGGCCGAACACGTCCTCGGGCTGGAACGCCGAGGCCGGATCGGGCACGTCGATCTCGTCGTCGATTCTGAATTTGTAGGGGCTGCCCGTGGTCAGGCCGGAAATGTCGGCCACATACCAGCCATCCTGCCGGCGCTGCATCGCGTGCCGCCGGTCGAGCAGGAGATCGACACGGCGCGCACCGGGCGCCCACAAGCGGAACGATACGCCGTCCTTCGTCGGCCTGGCGCCGAAGGATGGCCTCATAGCGCCCCCGCAAAGGCGAGCACGGAGCGCGGCGGCGCCTTGCTGTCGCTTCCGGGCTGAAAGTCAACCGTGTTCAGCTTGGCTTCGGTCGTGTTCAGGATCTGCTGCCAGCTCTTGTATCCGGTCATCTTGGGCAATTTGAATGCGATCTCTTCGGGGGCGGCGTTCAGAATGATAAAGATCGCGGCGTCACCCGGTTCCATCGGCCCCATCACATAGGAGAGGAACCTGCCTTCCGGGAATTTCCAGTCGTTCTCCGTCATCTCGTCGCCGGCCGGCGTCAGCCACAACACCCCGTAGGCCACGCCGTCAGCGGGGCGGCCGTCGAGCCAGCGGTGGCTGCGCAGCTGCGAGAACCGGCGCCGGATATCGGCGAGATGAGCGACGAAATCGATCATGTCGTCGCCGTCCCTGCCGAGATTGTCCCAGCTGATCCAGCCCACCTCGTTATCCTGGCAATAGGCGTTGTTGTTGCCGGATTGCGAGTTGCCGACCTCGTCGCCGGCGAGGATCAGCGGAATGCCCTGCGCCAGCATCAGGCAGGCCAGCACGTTCTTGCGAAGCTGACGGCGCAGGCCGAGAATCTCGGGATCGTCGGTCGGGCCCTCGACGCCGCAATTGTTGCTGTGGTTGTCGTTGGAGCCGTCGCGATTGTCCTCGCCATTGGCCTCGTTGTGCTTCTCGTTGTAGCTGAAGAGGTCGGCGAGGGTGAAACCGTCGTGCACCGTGATGTGATTGATGCTGGCGCGCGGCCGCCGCCCGTCGTGGTTGAACAGGTCGGATGACGCGGTCATGCGGCTGGAAATGTCGCCGATCAGGCTGCCTTCGCCGCTCCAGTAGCGCCGCATGGCGCTGCGGTAGCGGTCGTTCCACTCCGACCATTGCGAGGGGAAGGCGCCGACCTGATAGCCGCCGAGGCCGAGATCCCAGGGCTCGGCGACGAGCTTGACGGCGGCCAGCACCGGGTCCTGCCGGATCGCGGTCAGGAACGAGCTGCCGCGATCATAACCGTTCGGTCCGCGCGCGAGCGTGGTGGCGAGGTCGAAGCGGAAGCCGTCGACATGGCAGACCTCGACCCAGTAGCGCAGCGAATCCATCACCATCTGGAGCACGCGCGGATGAGTGAGGTTCACCGACGAGCCGCAACCGGTGAAGTCGTCGTAGTAGCGCGGGTTCTCGCGGTTCAGCCAGTAATAGGAGGCGTTGTCGATGCCGCGATAGCACAGCGTCGGACCGAGGTGATTGCCTTCGGCGGTGTGGTTGTAGACGACGTCGAGCATCACCTCGATGCCGGCATCGTGCAGGCGCGCCACGGTCGTGCGAAAGGAATCGAGCGCGTTGTCCTGGGCGTAGCGCTGCTCCGGCGCGAAGAACGACAGCGTGTTGTAGCCCCAGTAGTTGGCGAGCTTCTTCTCGACCAGAATACGGTCGTCAACGAAGCTGTGGATCGGCAGCAGCTCGACCGTGGTGACGCCGAGCTTCTTCAAATGCTCGATCATCGCCGGCGACGACAGGCCGCCATAGGTGCCGCGCAGGTTCGGCGGCACGTCCTCGCGCTTCTGCGTCAGGCCCTTGACATGGGCTTCGTAGACGATGGTGTCTTCCCAGGCGATATTGGGGCGGATCTCGCGCCGGCCCCAATTGAACGTCTCGTCGACGACGACGGCCTTGGGCATGCCGCGCGCATTGTCGCGCCGGTCGAACGACAGATCCTCGCGCGCGCTGCCGGTGCGATAGGCGAAATGCGCATCGCTCCAGACCAGCCGCCCGGAAAGGCGCTTGGCGTAGGGGTCGAGCAGCAGCTTGTTGGCGTTGAAGCGGTGGCCGTGCTCGGGCTCGTAGGGGCCATGCACCCGATAGCCGTAGAGCTGGCCCGGCGAGACGTCGTTGAGATAGCCGTGCCAGACGTCCTCGGTGCGCTCCGGCAATTCGATGCGTTCGAGCTCGCGCCGGCCCTGGCTGTCGAACAGGCAGAGCTCGACCCTCTCGGCGTGGGCGGAGAACAGCGCGAAGTTGGTGCCGCGTCCGTCCCAGCTTGCGCCGAGGCGTGCGGGCGATCCAGCGGTCAGGCGCATGGGTCAGCTTTCCGGAACGAGGAAGATCGCGGCCAGAGGCGGGATGGTGAGGCGAAGCTCCGGCGCCTTGCCGTCGACGGCATGAACCTCGCCGATGTTTCCGACATTGCTGCCGCCATAATGGGCGGAGTCGGAATTGAACACCTCTTTCCACTTGCCGGCGAAGGGCACGCGAACGCGGTAGTTGCGATAGACGTTGGGTGAGAAGTTGACCACCACCAGGCAGCGCGCGTGCTCGTCAAATCCCTTGCGCAGCCAGGCAAACACGTTGCGGTTGGCGTCGTCGGTGATCACCCATTCGAAGCCGGCCTGGTCGCAATCCATCTGGTGCAGCGCGGGCACCGCCCGATAGAGGCGGTTGAGGTCGCGGATCAGCGCCTGGATGCCGGAATGGTACTTGTATTCGAGCAGGTGCCAGTCGAGCGACTGGTCGTGATTCCATTCGCGGCTCTGCGCGATCTCCGCACCCATGAACAACAGCTTCTTGCCGGGATGGCCGAACATGAAGCTGTAATAGGCGCGCAAATTCGCAAAGCGCTGCCACTCGTCGCCGGGCATCCGGCCGAGGATCGAGCGCTTTCCGTGCACGACCTCGTCATGCGACAGCGGCAGGATGAAGTTCTCCGAGAACGCGTAATGCAGGCCGAACAGGATCTCGCCGTGATGATGCTTGCGGTGGATCGGATCCTTGCTGATGTAATTCAGCGTGTCGTGCATCCAGCCCATGTTCCACTTGTAGCCGAAGCCGAGCCCGCCGAATTCGACCGGGCGCGACACCTGCGGCCAGGCCGTGGATTCCTCCGCCGCGGTGGTCGCCTGCGGGAAGCGCGCGTATAGCTCGGTGTTGAAGCGGCGCAGGAATGCGATCGCCTCGATGTTTTCCCTACCGCCATACTGGTTCGGAATCCAGGCGCCCGGCGGCCGGCTGTAGTCGAGATAGAGCATCGAAGCGACCGCATCGACCCGCAGGCCGTCGATCGCGTAGCGCTCGAGCCAGAACAGCGCGTTCGACACCAGGAAGTTCGTCACTTCGGTGCGGCCGTAATTGTAGATCAGCGTGCCCCAGTCGAGGTGGCGGCCCTGGAGCGGATTGGCATGCTCGTAAAGCGAGGTGCCGTCAAAGCTGCCGAGCCCGTGCGGATCGTCCGGGAAGTGGCCGGGCACCCAGTCGAGCAGCACGCCGACGCCCTCGCGGTGGCAGGCATCGACCAGCGCGGCAAAATCCTCCGGCCCGCCGAAGCGGCTGGTCGGCGCATAGAGCCCGGTCGGCTGATAGCCCCATGAGCCGTCGAAGGGATGCTCGCTCACGGGGAGGAATTCGAGATGAGTGAAGCCCATGTCGCGGGCGTAGGCCGGCAACTGCTCGGCGAGCTCGCGATAGGTCAGCCATTCATCGCCGTTCTTGCGCCGCCACGAGCCGAGATGGACCTCGTAGATCGACATCGGCGCCGACAATGCGTTGATGCCGTCCGGCGCTGGGCGGGGACGTGCGAGATGCGCCTCGTCGAAGACGATGGAGGCCGTCTTTGGCCGGACCTCGCTTGCAAACGCCAGCGGATCGGATTTCAGCGGCAGTTGATGGCCGTGCGGCCCGACGATGTCGAACTTGTAGTGATCGCCCGCCTTGGCGTGGGGGATGAACAACTCCCAGTAGCCGGCGCCACGCACCCGCATCGGATGGCGCCGCGCATTCCAGAAGTTGAAATCGCCGACCACGGCGACGCGCCGTGCATTCGGCGCCAGCACCACGAAGCCGATGCCGGCGACGCCTTCGAGCGTCATCGGATGCGCGCCGAGCTTGTCGTAGAGGCGCTGATGGGTGCCTTCGCCGAGCAGATAGAGGTCGAAGTCGGTCAGGATCGGCGGAAAGCGGTAAGCGTCCTCGAACTCGACGACATTGTCGCCGAACTTCGCGCGCAATTGGTAATGCTTGGAGCCGTTGGGCAGGGCGCCGACGAACAGGCCGGAATCGTGGACGCGGTCGAGCCTTGCCACCTCGCCATGCTCGCCGACCGCCTCGACGTTGGAGGCCTCGGGGAGAAAAGCGCGCACCACGCTCCTCCCGCCCTCGGGATGCAGCCCGAGATAGTGGAACGGGTCGGAATGGCGGCCCTCGATGATCGCGTAGGCCTCGGCAGGCAGTTTAGGCATCGGCTTCGCTCTCGGCATTGGACAGCATGCGAAGCAGCCGGGTCAGCGGCGCATTGAGCCCTTCCGGCCGGTTGGACAGCTCGTACTCTACTTCGTCGAACGCTTGATCAAGCAGGAAAAACATTAACAGGCCTTCCGCGGAATCCTGGTCTTTCGGCCACAGCCGCCGATCGGTCATGGCCTCGCGGTACGCGGACAGGAAGGTCGAGACGGCGCGCTCGCGCCATTCGCCGAGCGCGGCCGCGAGCCGGCCCTGCTCGTCGGAGGCCCCCGAAAACGCACGGTTGAACGCCGCGGCCACCGCCAGATCGATCGAGCGGATCAGCCCGGCGACGTCGCGCGCGGCCGGCGCCTTGCGCCGCTTGTCGGCCAGGGCCAGGCGCGGATGGCCGTCGAAGTCGATGATGAAGATATCGTCCTTCACGATCAGAGTTTGCCCGAGGCGGAAGTCGCCATGATGACGAATGTTCAACCCGCCGATGCCGGATGGCAATAGCGCATTCAGCCGGGCGGACAGGCGCCCGCCCGCCGCGGCGAGCTGGTCGACCAGCGGCCGGTCGGTTTCCCGCAAATTGCCGCGGTTCTCGGCCAGCTGCTCGAACACGCGCTCGGCGCGCGCCTTGAGGTCCGAGGTCCAGCGCTTGAGGTGCGCCGGGCTGATCGGCTCGGGGGCGAGGTCGCCGGCCTTTGCGGCGGCGAGCGCGATGTGCAGCTCGGCAAGCCGCCGGCCGGTTTGCGCCAGATGGTGCAGATAGGGCACCTGGTCCGGCTTCGCGCGGGAGGTCTCGCCCGCCGGCGCCAGCCGCTGTTCATCCACGTAGCGGTCGAGATAGGCCGCCGTCACCGCCCAGCCGTCGCCCTGGTTCTCGACATAGGCGTGCAGCACGCCCAGCGCGCTGCGCTGGTCGCCCTCGACCAGCTCGACGCTGCCGAGCAGCGCCGGCGTATTGGCAAAGCGGGCGATCTCGGTGAGGTAGCGGCCGATCTCGATCTCGGGATTGGTGCCTCCTTCGAGCTGGCGATAGATCTTGGCGACGTATTGGTTGTCGACCAGCGCGGTGCTGTTCGACTGTTCGATCGCGCGGATGCGTTCGGGCTCCTTGATGGTGTAATCGGCGAACCGGCCGGTCGCCTTGAACTCGAGCCGCAGATTGTTCTCTTCCACCACCAGGTTCTGCGACAGGTTGCGCAGGAACAGGCCGATGAAGATCTGGTCGGTCGCGACGTCGAGCAGCGTGCCCTCGCGCGCACCCTGGCGCACGGCGGCGAGCGCCCTCGGATTGAAGCGCTCGCGGTCGAAGCGCACCCACTCGATCTGTAACGGCATCACGTAGCGTGTCGCCACGTCCTCCTGCTTGGTCTCGAAGAACGCGATCCAGGGCCGGTTGTCACCGATGTCGCAGAACGGCACCGCCGAGGTCAGCGCGGTCTCGATTTGCTTGGGATTGTGCTCGGGATACCATCTCGTCCGTGACAAGAATCCCGGCAGCACGTCGCGTTCGAAAACACCGCGCTCGCGGGCGAGAGAAACCCAGTTCGAATTCACCGGTACGACCAGCGTCTCGAACTCCGGCACCGCGCGCGACGTCACCGGCTCGGACTTGTCGCGCTCCATGAGCTGGAACCAGTAGAAGCCGTACGGCCCCAGCGTGATCATGTAGGGCAGCTCGCCGATCGCCGGGAAGCGGGTGCGGCCGAGCATCTCCTGCGGGATGCGGTCCTTCCAGGGCGTCAGGTCGAGCTCGGTCGCCTGCGCCGCCCGCGAGAGGTTGGCGACGCAGAGGATCACCTCGTCGCCATATTGCCGGACATAGGCCAGCACGGCGCGGTTGGCGGGGCGGATGAAGGTCATGGTGCCGCGGCCGAAGGCGAGCGTCGACTTGCGCACCGAGATCAGGCGCTTGGTGGCGCTGAGCTGCGAGGACAGGCTGCGCGACTGCGCCTCGACGTTGACCGATTCGTAGCCGTAGACAGGGTCCATGATCGGCGGCGCGTAGAGGCGGGCCGGATCGGCGCGGGAGAAGCCGCCATTGCGGTCCGGGCTCCACTGCATCGGCGTGCGCACGCCGTTGCGGTCGCCGAGATAGATGTTGTCGCCCATGCCGATCTCGTCGCCGTAATAGATGATCGGCGTGCCCGGGAACGACAGCAGCAGCGAGTTCATCAGCTCGATCTTGCGCCGGTCATTGTCCATCAGCGGCGCAAGCCGCCTGCGGATGCCGACATTGATGCGGGCCCGGGGATCGTTGGCGTAGGTGGTCCAGAGATAATCGCGCTCGACGTCGGTGACCATCTCCAGCGTCAGCTCGTCGTGGTTGCGCAGGAACAGCGCCCATTGGCAGCTTGCGGGAATGTCCGGCGTCTGGCGCAGGATGTCGGTGATCGGGAAGCGGTCTTCCTGCGCGATCGCCATGTAGATGCGCGGCATCAGCGGGAAGTGATAGGCCATGTGGCACTCGTCGCCACGGCCGAAATATTCCTGCACGTCCTCCGGCCATTGATTGGCCTCGGCCAGCAGCAGCTTGCCCTTGGAGTAGGAATCCAGCTCCTGGCGCAGACGCTTGATGATCGCATGCGTCTCGGGAAGGTTCTCGTTCGAGGTGCCCTCGCGCTCGCAGAGGTAGGGAATGGCGTCCAGCCGGAAGCCGTCGACACCGGCGTCCAGCCAGCGCTTCATCACCTGGATGAGGGCGCTGACCACGCGCGGATTGTCGAAATTGAGGTCCGGCTGGTGCGAGAAGAAACGGTGCCAGTAGAACGCGCCGGCCTCGGGATCCCAGGTCCAGTTGGATTTCTCGGTGTCCGTGAAGATGATGCGCGTGCCCTGGTATTTCTGGTCGGTATCGCTCCAGACATACCAGTTGCGGGCGCTCGAGCCCGCCGGGCTGCGGCGCGCGCGCTTGAACCAATTGTGCTGGTCGGAGGTGTGGTTGACGACGAGCTCGGTGATGACGCGCAGGCCGCGCTTCTGCGCTTCCTGGATGAAGCGCTTGAAGTCCTTCATCGTCCCGAAATCGGGATTGACCGCGCCGTAGTCGGCGATGTCGTAGCCGTCATCGCGGCCGGGCGAGGGGTAGAACGGCAACAGCCACAGCGCGGTGACGCCGAGGTCCTGGAGATAGGGCAGCTTCTCGGTCAGGCCGGCGAAATCGCCGATGCCGTCATTGTTGCTGTCGGCAAAGGCCTTGACGTGAAGCTGGTAGATGATGGCGTCCTTGTACCAGAGCTCATCCACGATCTCGGCAGCCTCAGCCTTCTTGGTGTCGACGGAAGACAGAACATTCATGGCGTTAGGCCTTTACGCCAGGCAGCGGAACAAGAGCGCCGGATCGCGATCGGGATCGATACGCAATCTGATTCCGCCCCATTCGATGCGGGACTGTTCGCCGGTGAGGAGATTTTCGAGTGCGGTGACGTGGCGCCGCTCGCCGCCGACGTCGAGGGTGACGTCGCCAAGCGGCAGCCAGAACTCGCGCGCGTGGCCCGAGAGCGCGATCGCGCCGACGACGGTATTGGCGGGATCGGCCGCCTCTTTCGCGAATGCGATCGTCTCGCCGTCCTCGATGCCGAGGAAGCGCAGATTGGCGGTCTGCTGGAGCGCCGCGTTTTCGTTGCGGATGCGATTGAGCCCGGTGATGTAGGACTTGATGTTGCCGGGCTTGGCCCAGTCGCGCTGCCGGATCTGATACTTCTCGGAATCGAGATATTCTTCGCGGCCGGGGATCGCCTCATGCTCGAGCAGCTCGAACCCGCTGTAGATGCCGTAATTGCCCGACAGCATCGCGGCCAGCGCAACGCGCGACTTGAACGCCCAGGCTTCGCCGCTCTGGAGATGATAGGGCAGCAGGTCGGGCGTGTTGACGAACAGGTTCGCCCGGTAGAAGTCGCGCTCGGGATAGCGGGTGAGCTCGCCGAGATATTGCTCCAGCTCCCACCTCGAAGTGCGCCAGGGGAAATAGCTGAAGGATTGCGCGAAGCCGAGCTTGGCCAGTCCCTTCATCAATTTCGGCCGCGCATAGGTCTTGGAGAACAGGATCACCTCGGGATGCCGGCGGCGGATGTCGCGGATCAGCCATTCCCAGAACGGGAGCGGCGCGGTGTCGTGATTGTCGATGGCGAAGATGGTCACGCCCTGGTCGATCCAGAACAGCATCGCATCGCGAAAGGCGTTCCACAGCCCGATCCTGTCGACCGATGTGAAATCGGGGATGACGATATCCGGATAGGGCGCGTCCGCCGTCCGCACCGAGCGGTCCGGCCGCCACTTGAACCATTCCGGATGCTGCGTCAGCCAGGGATGGTCCGGCGAGCATTGCACGGCGAAGTCGAGCGCGAGCTCCAGGCCGTATTCCAGGCAGGTCGCGACCAGCGCGCGGAAATCCTCGATCGTGCCGAGCTCGGGATGCAGCGCATCGTGCCCGCCCTCAGTGGCGCCGATCGCATAGGGCGAGCCGGGATCGCCCTCGGCCGCCACTGGTGAGTTGTTGCGGCCCTTGCGGCGGCTGCGGCCGATGGGATGGACCGGCGTGAAGTAGAGCACGTCAAAACCCATCGCGGCGATATCAGGCACGCGCGCGATGCAGTCGCGAAGCGTGCCGTGCCGGCCCGGCGCTTGACTCAGGTTTTGGCTCTGGCTGCGCGGCATCATCTGATACCAGGTGCTGAAGCGCGCCTTGTCGCGGTCGACGATCAGGGGGAAAAGCGGCGAACGGGTCAGGTCGGGCCGCGACTGGCTCTCGGCCATCGCCGCGCCGAGCTCGGCTGCGAGCAGCGGGGTGACCTCGCCGGTCTGAAGATAGTCCTCGCATTGCCTGATGATGACCGCCGCGGCGTCCTGCTGCGCGCCATGCGCCTTGGTCAGGAGGCCGGCGCCCTCGATCGCATCGAGGCTGACGTCGGCGCCGGACAGCTGCTTTCGCTCCAGTCCATGACGCCAGGTGGCGAATTCATCGGTCCATGCTTCGACGGCATAGACATGTTGTCCGGGCTCGAGCGGGACGAACGCGCCGGACCATCGGTCATTGCCGTGATGGATCATCGGCTCGCTCCGCCATTCCCGCTCCTCTTCGCCGCGCCAGACCAGCGCAGCACCGACCACGTTGCTGCCGTCGCGATAGATGTCGGCCCAGACCTCGACCCGCTCGCCCGCGATCCGCTTCACGGCGAAGCGGCCGCCATCGATCGACGGATAGAGATCTTCGATGAGGAAAGCACCGCCGGCTGCGGCACTCTCGACAGTTTGAATTGTCTTGTTCACGGTGATGCCATTGACAAGAAAGCAGGGCCCGTTTCCCTTGCCGGGAACCTACGCTTGATACCTATATAGAAAGCCGCTTGTGTGTCATTAGTTCCCCCTGGGAACGGCAGGCGCAGTTTGCGAGTTAACCCTGACTAACGTCTTCCGCGACCTCATTAAAATCGATGTCCCCGGCCAAAGAATGGCCTGCAAGCTGCGTGCCGAATGGATCTTTTAGCTCAAGCCCAGATCAAGGGCGTTCAGTCCGAATTCGTGGACGCCCTCGGAAAGCTGCGGGTCACCGATCCCGCCGCCCTCAAATCCATCCTCGACGCCCTGCCGGAGAAACGGGTCTACCGCTTCGTCGGCGGGCCGGTCGTGGTGCGCGCCCTGGGTCATCCGCGCACCGAATTGGCGGCCATTGGCGCGGCGCCGCTGCAATGGAAATTGACCGCAAACGGCAATTTGATCGCGCAAGGCGAGACGCGCGAGCCCGTGATCGCCTGGCCCGCCGGCCTGCCGCTCGGCTATCACCGCCTCACACTGACCGATGCCGAAGGTGTGACGGAAGAGGTGCCGATGATTGTGGCGCCTGAACGGGCCTTCGGCGGGGATTTCGCCCGCGGCTGGCTGCTCGCGGTGCAGCTCTACAGCGTCCGCTCGGATCGCAATTGGGGCATCGGCGATTTCACCGACTTGGCTGGTCTCGTCCGGCTCGCCAGGCAGCTCGGCGCCGACGGCGTCGGGCTCAACCCGCTGCACGTCCTGTTCGACGACCAGCCTGCCGATTGCAGTCCCTATTCGCCGAACAGCCGGCTGTTTCTCAACCCGCTCTATATCGACGTCGAAGCGATCCCGGAATTTTCAGCGGACCTCGTCCCTGGCGCCGCAACGACGGCTGCGCGATTGCGCGAAGGTGATCGCGTGCCCTACGCCGACATGGCGGCGTTGAAATGGCTGGGCCTGCACGCGGCCTTTGACAGCTTCGTGACAACGGCAAGTAGCACACGCCGGAAGGAATTTGACGCCTTCCGCGCCGCCCGTGCGCCGCTGTTGTCCCGTTTTGCCTGCTTCGAGGTGCTGCGGCATCGCTTCACCGGGCCGTGGTGGGAATGGCCGCCCGAGTGGCGGCAGCCGGACGCGACAAAATGCGCCGAGATGCGCAATGGCTCCGACAAGCGCGAGGTCGAGTTCGTCGAGTTCGTGCAATGGACCGCGGATAGCCAATTGCATGCCGCCAAGCAGCTCGCCGGCCAGCTCGGCATGCGGGTCGGGCTCTATCTCGACGTCGCCGTCGGCGTGCAGTCCAACGGCTTCGATGCCTGGAATGAGCAGATGGCGATTTCGCGCCATCTCGCCGTCGGCGCGCCGCCCGACGTGCTCAACACCGTCGGCCAGGACTGGGGCCTGGCCGGCTTCAACGCAGGCGGCCTGGAAGCCCAGTCCTTTGTGCCGTTCGCCGACATGCTGGCTGCATCGATGCGCCATGCCGGCGCGATCCGTCTCGATCACGTGCTCGGACTGAAGCGGCTCTATCTGGTGCCGCGTGGTTTCAAGCCCGACAATGGCGCCTATGTGCAGATGCCGTTCGAGGCGCTGCTTGGCGCGGTGGCGCGCGAGAGCGCGGCCCATCAATGCATCGTGATCGGCGAGGACCTTGGCACGGTGCCGGAAGGTTTTCGCGAGACCATGCAGGATTTCGGCATCTGGTCCTACCTCGTCATGATGTTCGAGCGCGACGATGCCGGCCACTTCCGCAACATCGACCATTACCGGCCCAACGCGCTGGTGACGCTGAACACGCATGATCTGTGCACCTATGCGGGCTGGCGCTCCTTCAGCGATCTCAAGATGAAGCGCTCGCTCGGGCTCGACCCCGGCGAGGACGACCAGGCGCGCTGGGATGCGCTCGGGGCGCTCGACGAGATCCTGCGGCAGAACGGCATCCAGGCCAACGACCTCTGTTCGGTGCTCACCTTCCTGTCGCGCACGCCGGCACGGCTGCTGGCGGTGTCGCTGGAAGATCTGCTCGGCGTGATCGACCAGCCCAACATTCCCGGCACGATCGACGAGCATCCGAACTGGCGCCAGCGCCTGCCGGTCGCGCTCGACAAGATCGCCGCCAAGATCGACCTCGCGGCCTTGAAAGCTGCGACACGGGAACGTTCCCTGACCGGCGGGAGTTGAACAGCCGGGCATTTTCAGGCTCGCAAGACATTGTCGCAGAACATCGAGGATTATGCGCTGATCGGCGACTGCGAAACCGCGGCGCTGGTCGGGCGCGACGGCTCGATCGACTGGCTGTGCTGGCCGGCCTTCGATTCCGATGCCTGCTTTGCCGCGATCCTCGGGACGCACAAGAACGGCCGCTGGCTGGTCGCGCCCGCCGAGGACGTCACCGCTACGTCGCGCCGCTATCTCGGCGATACCCTCATCCTCGAAACGCGCTTCGAGACGAAGAGCGGCACCGTCGCGCTGATCGACTTCATGCCGCCGCGCGGCAAGGCCTCCGACATCGTGCGGCTGGTGCGCGGCGTCAGCGGCGCGGTGAAGATGCGGATGCAGCTCGTGATCCGCTTCGGCTTCGGTGCCGATATTCCCTGGGTGCGGCGGTGCAAGGACGGCTCGCTGCTGGCGGTCGCCGGCCAGGACATGACCGTGCTGCGCACGCCGGTCGAGACCCGGGGCGAGGACCTGACGACGGTCGCCGAATTCGAGGTGAAGGCCGGCGACACCGTGCCCTTCGTGCTGACCTACGGCCCCTCGCACCTCGATCCGCCCGCGCCGATCGACCCGGAGATCGCGCTCCAGGAGACCGAAAAATTCTGGCAGGACTGGTGCAGCCGCTGCACGCGGGACGGCGAGTATCACGATCTCATCATGCGCTCGCTGATCACGCTGAAGGCGCTGACCTTCGACCCGACCGGCGGCATCGTCGCGGCGCCCACGACCTCGCTGCCCGAGAAGCTCGGCGGCAGCAGGAACTGGGACTACCGCTTCTGCTGGCTGCGCGATGCCACCTTCACGCTGCTGGCGCTGATGAACTCGGGTTACACCGAGGAAGCCTCGGCCTGGCACAATTGGCTCTTGCGCGCCGCTGCCGGCTCGCCGGCGAACATGCAGATCATGTACGGCATCTGGGGCCAGCGGCGGCTGCTGGAATGGGAGGCGGGCTGGCTCGACGGCTATGAGAGCGCCAAGCCGGTGCACATCGGCAATGCCGCGCATGCACAGCTCCAGCTCGACGTCTATGGCGAGCTGATCGACGCCTTCCACCAGTCGCGCATGGCGAAGCTGAAGCTCGATGACGAGAGCTGGGCGCTGGAATGCGCCGTGCTCAACCATCTCGCCGAGGTCTGGGACCATCCCGACAACGGCATCTGGGAACGGCGCGGTGAGCCGAAGCACTACGTCTTCTCCAAGGTGATGACCTGGGTCGCCTTCGACCGCGGCATCAAGAGCGCCGAGACCTTTGGCTTCAAGGCGCCGCTGCTGCATTGGCGCGCGCTGCGCGAGGCCATTCATCGCGACGTCTGCAACAAAGGCTTCGATGCTGAGGAAAACGCCTTCGTCGAGTCCTACGGCTCAAAGCTGCTCGACGCCAGCGTGCTGCTGCTGCCGGCGGTCGGCTTCCTGCCGGCGGAAGACCCGCGCATCCGCGGCACCATCGCGGCCGTCGAAAAGCACATGATGCGCGACGGCTTCGTGCTGCGGCACGATCCGCGCGAAATGTCCGAGGAAAAGCAGCCGATCGAGGGCGCGTTCCTCGCCTGCAGCCTGTGGCTGGCCGATGCCCATGTGCTGGCCGGCGATCTCGACAAGGCGCAAGTGCTGCTCGACCGCGTGGTCCGCATCGCGAACGATGTAGGCCTCTTGGCCGAAGAATATGATTCAGGCGCCCGGCGCCAGACCGGCAATTTCCCGCAGGCCTTGACCCACATCGCGCTGATCAACACCGCGCACAACCTGTCGGCGGCAAGGCAGGAGAGCGAGAAGCCGGCGGTGCAGCGGTCGAAGTAGTGACTCAGCCAACCCCATTCAGTTTCAAAATCATCTCCATCGCCTCGGCAAAACCGTCCTGCTCGTTGGTTGCGGTGACGTGGGTGGCCTGGTCCTTGACGCTGTCGGTGGCATTGCCCATGGCGATCGAGACGCCGCTGACGCGGAACATCGCAAGGTCGTTCTGCATGTCGCCGATGGTCGCGACCGCGTCGGTGGAAATGCCAAGGCGCTTGGCCATCGCCTGCACGAAGGTGCCCTTGTCGAAGCCGGGCGGCGTGATGTCGAGATAATAGGTCTGCGAGCGCACCGCGGTCGCCTCGCTGCCGAGCGCCTCCTGCATCGCCATTTCGCAACGCTCGAGCCCGGCGGCGTCGGCGCTGGCGCCGACGATCTTGCAGGCGCTGGCGAGGTACGGCGAAAAATCCGTCACGATGGTCGGGTCGGAGCGGATGGTGTGCCGCTCATGGGCGACGTATTTGCCGCCCGGGTTATCGATCAGCCATTTGTCGTAGGTGAAGAGCCAGATGTCGGCGCCGAATTCCCGGAGGATTTGCAGGGACCGTTCGACGGCGCTCGCGGGGATCAGGTGCTGCTCGACCGGCTTCATCTCGGGATCGATGATCGAGGAGCCGTTGAACGGGCCGACCGGCAGCCAGATCGCCAGCGGCTCGATCAGGAAGCGCATGCCGATGGCGGGGCGGCTCGAGGTGATGGTGAAGCCGATGCCGGCCTGATGCAGCCGCTGCACCGCGGCCCGGGCGCGATCGGTCAGCGTCTTGTCCTTGGTCAGCAGCGTGCCGTCGACGTCGGAGACGACGAGCGAGATGTGCGTCATGGCAGGACCTTGGGTTTCAGGACCTTGGGTTTCAAGACCTTGGGTTCCACGACCTTGGGTTTCTCGGCCGTGGATGTTGCGCCGCCCAGTTTCAACTGCCGCACGACGCCGTCCACGATCGCCTCGACGGACTCGTCGATCGAGACGCTGATCACGTGCTCGCTCGCCTCGGGCGGCTCCAGCGTGCTGAACTGGCTGGTCAGCAGCTCGGGCGGCATGAAATGGCCCTTGCGGCGGGCGAGCCGGTCGGCGATCAGCTCCTTCGTGCCCTTCAGGAAGACGAAGCGGACGTCGTCGCGTCCACGCAGGAGCACGTCGCGATAGCTGTGCTTCAGCGCCGAACAGGCGATGATGACGTGCTCGCCGCGGTCGCAGACCCGCGCGATCTCGTCGGCGATGGCGTTGAGCCAGGGCCAGCGGTCCTCGTCGGTGAGCGGATGGCCGGCCCTCATCTTCGCGACGTTGCTGGCGGGGTGAAAGCTGTCGCCGTCCTCGAACCGCCAGCCGAGCCGCTCGCCCAGCGCTTCCGCAACCGTGCTCTTGCCCGAGCCCGACACGCCCATCACGATCAATGCACAAGGTGCTTCAACGCCCGCCACGAATTTCCTCCGGAAGCGCGGCCTGGTCGACCATCCAGATGGTCTCACCATTCGAGCGCGCGCGTACAGCCGGCAGAGTCTCGCCATTGAGGAGGCGCGTCAAGATCGGCTGCTTGTCATGTCCCGCAATCTCGAACAGCATTTCGCGGCAGGATGCAAGGACGGGCAGGGTGAGGGAGACCCGCGGCACGAAGGGGGCCACATTGGCCTTGGGCACCCCGACGACCCAACGCTGCATTTCCTCGATTTCGGGGTAGCCGGGAAACAGCGAGGCGGTGTGGCCGTCCGGGCCGGCGCCCATCAGAACCAGGTCGAACAGCGGCCGGGCCGGATCGAGGCTTTCCGAACCGTAGAAGGCCTGCAGCTCGCGCGCATAGGTCTCGGCGCTTTGGTCCGGGCTTTCAGCCGCGGTCGGGATCGGGTGGACATGGTCGGAGGGCGCGCTGCGATCGAGAAAGGTCGCGCGCGCGACCGCCATGTTGTTGAGGGGATCGCTCTCAGGCACGAAGCGCTCGTCGCCGATGAACCAGTGCACGCGATCCCACGGGATCTTGCCGCGCCAGGCGTCGCTTCCGAGCAGCTGATAGAGCTTCTTCGGGCTGGAGCCGCCGGTCAGGCAGATCGCGATGCGCCCGGGATTGGCGGCGATCCGCGCCATCACCCGCTCGGCCGCGGCTTGCGCGAGGGCCTCCGCATCGGCCGCGACGATCAGCTCCGGCTGGCCGGCCGCCGCCATCACGAAAACTTCCGCCAGCTTCGTCCGTCGCGCCGGAGCAGTTCGTCGGCGCAGGCCGGGCCGTCGCTGCCGGCTTCATAAGTCTCGATGCCGTTGGTGCCCTCGCTCTTCCAGGCGTCCAGGAACGGCTGCACCGCCTGCCATCCGGCCTCGATGCCATCGGCGCGCTGGAACAGGATGTTGTCGCCGATCATGCAGTCGTAGATCAGCGTCTCGTAGCCGGTCGAGGGATCGGCTTTGAAATAGTCGCCGTAGCGGAACTTCATCTCGACGCCGTCGATGGTGATGCTGGGTCCGGGAATCTTGGCGTTGAACTGCAGCTCGATGGTCTCGGTCGGCGCGATGCCGATGGTGAGGAAGTTCTGCGACAGGCGGTCGACGTCCGTGCCCGAAAACATCGACAGCGGCGCCTGCTTGAACTTGATCGCGACTTCGGTGCGCTTGTGACCCAGCGCCTTGCCGGTGCGCAAGTAAAAGGGGACGCCGGCCCAGCGCCAATTGTCGATCATCAGCTTGAGCGCGACAAAGGTCTCGGTGGTGCTGCCGGGCTTGACGTCCTCGGTCTTGCGATAGTCCGTGATCGCGTCGTTGCCGATGCGGCCGGCGAGATATTGCGCGCGCACCGAATTTTTCAGCGCCTCTTCACGGCTTGGCTGCTGGATCGAGGTGAGCACGTCAGCCTTCTCGGAGCGCACCGAATGGGCGTCGAAACGGGCCGGCGGCTCCATCGCGACCAGCGACATCAGCTGGAACAGATGGTTCGGCACCATGTCGCGCAGCGCGCCGGTGGCGTCGTAGAAGCCGCCGCGATGGCCGACGCCGAGCTTTTCCTCCACCGTGATCTGGATGTGGTCGATATGGTTGCGATTCCAGATCGGCTCGAACATGCCGTTGGCAAAGCGCAGCACCAAAATGTTCTGCACCGTTTCCTTGCCGAGATAGTGATCGATCCGGTAGATCTGGTGCTCCTCCATGATCTTCAGCAGTTCGGCATTGAGCGCGCGCGCCGACACGAGGTCGGTGCCGAACGGCTTCTCGATCACCAGCCGCCGCCAGGCGCCGTTCTCCTTCATCATGCCGGTGCGGCCGAGCTCGCGCGCGGTCGGCGCGAACGCGGTCGGTGGTGTCGCGAGGTAGAACAGCCGGTTGCCGCCGGTGTCCTGCGCGCATTCGAGCGTATCGAGATGATCGCGCAGGCGGTCGAAGGACGGCGGATCGTTCGGGTCGGCTTCGACGAAAGTCACGCATTGCAGAAGCTGTTTTGCGACGTCATCGTCAACCGGCCTCGTGGCGAACTGGCGCAGGCCCTTCATCAGGCTGTCGCGCAGCTCGCCATCCGACTGGCCCTTGCGGGCCACGCCGACGACGCAGAATTTGTCCGGCAGCAGGTTCTCGGCCGCCAGATTGTAGAGAGATGGCATCACCAGCCGATGGGTCAGGTCTCCGGTCACGCCAAAGATGACGAAGGCGCAATGTTCCGGCTTGCGCTTTGGCTGCGGGTCTTTTGTCACGAATGATCGGCCTTCGCTCTGTTACTTGTTACTTCGGCTTCTTGCTTCGGCTTCTTGCTCCAGCTTCTTACTTTGGCTTCGAAGCGTCCGGCTGCTTCGGCTCCTTGTGGCCGCCGAAACCCGCGCGCATCGCCGAGAGAATTTTTTCGGCGAAGGTGTGTTCCTTGCGGGAACGGAAACGTGCGTAGAGGGCGGCGGTCAGCACCTCGGCCGGCACCGCCTCGTCGATGGCGGCATTCACGGTCCAGCGTCCCTCGCCGGAATCCTCGACGAAGCCGGAATATTCCGAAAGCTGCGGGCTGTCGGCGAGCGCCGTCGAGGTCAAGTCGAGCAGCCAGGACGGGATCACGCTGCCACGCCGCCACACCTCGGCGATATCGGCGAGATCGAAATCGTAGCGATGATCCGCCGGCAGGGCTTCGATGCTGGCATTCTTGAGGATGTCAAAGCCTTCCGCATAGGCCTGCATCAGGCCGTATTCGATGCCGTTGTGGATCATCTTGACGAAATGGCCGGCGCCGACCGGGCCGGCATGGATGTAGCCCTGCTCGATGCGGGGATCGCGCCCCTCACGTCCTTCCGTGCGCGGAATGTCGCCCGCGCCCGGCGCGAGCGCGGCGAAGATCGGATCGAGCCGGTCGATCACGATTTTCTCGCCGCCGATCATCATGCAATAGCCGCGGTCGAGCCCCCAGACGCCGCCGGAGGTGCCGACGTCGACATAGTGGATGCCGCGCTGCTTCAGCGCCTTGCCGCGGCGGACGTCGTCTTGCCAGAAGGTGTTGCCGCCGTCGATGATGACGTCGCCGTCCTGCATCACGTTCGCAAGGGTGTCGATGGTCGCTTCCGTGATGCGCCCCGCAGGCAGCATCACCCAGGCGGTGCGCGGCCGCTCCAGCTTGGCGACGAACTCTTCCAGCGTCGAGGAGCCCTGTGCGCCGTCTCCGGCAAGGCCGGCGACGGCCTTGGCGTCCTTGTCATAGACCACGGTCGAATGGCCGTGACGCATCAGCCGGCGAACGATGTTGCCGCCCATCCGGCCGAGGCCGATCATGCCGAGTTGCATTTGAGAGATTCCTTTAATTCAGCGCGTCGTTAAGCGCCGCGTTGAGCGCTGCGAGACCTTTCTTGAGCCCGCCCTTCAGATGGACGCGGAGCGCGCGACGGCCGCGCTCGGTGAGCACGTCGAAATCGCCGCGCGCCTGCGCCGCCTTGATGATGCCGAAGCTCGCCTTCTGGCCCGGCACCGGAAGGTCCTTGGCATCATCCGCGGTGATCTGGAGGAACACGCCGCTGTCGGGCCCGCCCTTGTAGGCCTGCCCCGTGGAATGCAGGAAGCGCGGTCCGAACTCGGCGCAGGTCGCGACCTGGCGCTTCTCGCGCACTTCGAGCCGCATGGTCTGGAGCGCGTCGATCGTCGCCTTGTCGCGGGCGATGTAGCCGAGCAGGGCGACGTAGTCGCCGTGGTGGGAGCGGGCGAGATGCGCCTTCAGCCACGAGGTGAGATCGCCATTGGCGCCGGCGGCGCGCAACGCCGCGGCGTTGGCCTCGTCGGTGTAGAGATCGGCCTCATCGGTGCTGACGACCGGCTGCTCGGCCGGCAACGCGCCGGTCTTCTCGACCGCCGCGGTGAGCTCGCGGGTCTTGATCTTGGCCGCTTCCACGTCCGGCTGGTCGAACGGATTGATGCCGAGGATGCTGCCCGCCACTGCGGTCGCCATCTCGAAGCGGAAGAATTCCTGGCCGAGATGGTCGATCGATTTCATGACGATGCGCACGACGGGATGGCCGGCCGCTTCGATCGCTGCAAGCTTCGAGTCGTGCGCGGCGTCCGCCTCGCCTTCGGTGCGGATGTCGATGAAGAAGCGGTCGTTGCCGTAGAGCGCGGGTTCGCCGAGCGGCTCGTCGGCGATCGGGATCAGGCCCTTGCCTTCCTTGCCGGTCGATTCCGCGATGAGCTGCTCGGCCCAGGCGCCGAAATCGGCGATCTTCTTCGACGACAGGATCGTGACCTTGTCGCGGCCTTCGAGGCCGGCGAGGCCCATGGCGAGCCCAAGCTGCACGCCCGGGTTTTCCTGCGGCGGCACGTCGGGTCCGCAGGAGCGGGCCATCGAGAGCGCGTGCTTGATCAGGGTCTTGACGTCGATGCCCGCGGTTGCGGCCGGCACGAGCCCGAACGGCGAGAGCACCGAATAGCGACCGCCGATCGTGGGCTCGCCGTGGAAGATGCGGGCGTAGTCGAGCTTCTTGGCCGCCTTGTCCAGCGACGAGCCGGGATCGGTCACCGCGATGAAGCGATGGCCGGTCTTCACCTTTGGACCGACGGCCTGCGCGACGCGCTCATGGAAATAATCCTTCATCGCGTTCGGCTCGGTGGTGCCGCCGGACTTGCTGGACACGATGAACACGGTGTTAGCGATGTCGATCCTGGCTTCCATCGCCCGCACCTGCGCCGGATCGGTGGAATCCAGCACGTGCAGTTTCGGGAAGCCGGACTTTCTTGCAAACGTCTCCGCCAGCACCTCGGGCCCGAGGCTCGATCCGCCCATGCCGAGCACGACGGCGTCGGAGAATTTCTGTCCCTTCACGCGGTTGGCATAATCTTCATAGTCGGCGACGTCGGCCTTCGCCGCGCTGTCGAGCCAGCCGAGCCATTTGTCCTCGTCCGTACCGGTCCAGACCGACTTGTCGCGCTGCCAGAGCCTGCGGATCTTTGCGGACGCCCGCCATTCCTCGGTGCTCTTGGCCACCGCCCTGCCGAGCCCGTCGCCGAGCGAGAGCTGCTGCCGGTCGATCGCGGGTCCGAGCACGGTGGCGCGCTTGTGGGCGACCGCGCCATACAGCTTGTCGGCGGCGTCGGCGAATTGCTTGACGCCGTCCTTGACCAGTTCCTCGGTGATGGCGTCGAGCGAGACGCCGGAGCGCTCCAGCTCCTCCAGCACGCGGCGGGCGTCGTCGACATTCTCCTCGAGACTGTCGCGCGGCTTGCCGTGGTCGCGGAACGCGTCCAGCGTCGCCGGCGGCACGGTGTTGATGGTGTCGGGGCCGATCAGCTCCTCGACATAGAGGACGTCGCTGTAGTCCTTGTTCTTGGTGCCGGTCGAGGCCCACAGCATGCGCTGCGGCCTGGCGCCCCTGGCGGCGAGCTTGTCCCAGCGCGGGCCGGAGAACAGGCGCTTGTAGTCCTGATAGGCGACTTTGGCGTTGGCGATCGCGACCTTGCCCTTGAGCGCGGCGAGCCGCTCCTTTTCCGATGGGTCGTTGGCGCGGGCGATCTTCTCGTCGAGCTGCTTGTCGACCACCGAGTCGATGCGGCTGACGAAGAAGCTCGCCACGCTCGCGACATGCGAAGGATCGCCGCCGCCTGCGACGTACTTCTCCAGACCCGCGAGATAGGCCTCGGCGACCTCCAGATAGACCGCCTTCGCGAACAGCAGGGTGATGTTGATGCTGATGCCGTCGCCGATCAGCTGCTCGATCGCCGGCAGGCCCTCCGGCGTCGCCGGCACCTTCACCATCAGGTTCTTGCGGTTGACGTCCTTCCAGAGCCGCCGCGCCTCGGCGACCGTGCCCGCGGTATCCATCGCGAGGTAGGGCGAGACCTCCAGGCTGACGAAACCGTCCTGGCCCTTGAGTTTGTCATAGACCGGTCGCAGCACGTCGGCGGCGTTCTGGATGTCCTCGACCGCGACGGCCTCGAACAGGTCGGCGACGGTGCGGTCGCCGCGCTTCAGCGCCTTGCCGATCGGGGCGTCGTATTCGTCCGAGCTGCCGATCGCCTTCTCGAAGATCGAGGGATTGGAGGTGACGCCCTTGACGCCGTCGGTCTCGATCAACCGCTTCAAATCGCCCTTGGCGATGAAGCCGCGGGCGAGGAAGTCCAGCCAGACGGCTTGTCCGTGCTTTTCCAGTTCTTTGACGGGATTCATGATGTTTATTTATCTCCAAGCCTGCGGGCGAGGGGTTTCCGCGCCGGTCCTGACGCGCTATCCTCTAGCTTACATGCTCCCGGGAGGGAACCAATCAAGGGTATTGGCGTCATACTCTCAGTGTAACTCCGTCGCGATCATGACGATCCAGGCGGCACTGGTGGATTTGCGTAAAAGTCATTGGCCGGGATGGTTCGGCCGAGGTCTCGTTGCGTAACGTCTGCCTGTCGCGGCACGCACTGCCGTCCGCGGATTCCGATCCGCCTGATGGGTCGTCGGCTCGGTCGCGAATCGCGATGCTGGGGGAAAGCATGCACATACGTCCTGAGGGCCTGGCACTCGCCGCCGCCGACGGTGCGCAACCGGTGATGTGTATCGACGCATCCCACGACCTCGAAATCGGTCAATGCGTTACGCGCCTGCGACTGCTGGTCGCGGCGGGGTTTGCGATGACGCTGCTCAGTGCAAGCCTTGCCTTCGATTGGTGGGACGGCATCGGCGACTATGACACGATGCTCGGCTATGCCGGCGTCGTGGTGTTCGCCCTGGTCACCTGCCGGCTGATCTGGATGCTGCCGTCCGAACGGGGCGCGGTGGTGATCGTCACCCCCTACGGCATCCGCGATCGCCGCATCGGCAATGAATTTCTGCTGTGGGAGTCGATTGCGGAGGTTTTGGCTGAAGACTGCCGCGGGCACAAGGTGATCGTGCTGACGCCGACGCCGGCCTTGCAGCGTCAGCTCTCCTGCATCCGCGCTGCGTCTGCCGACCGCGTCGTCATCCGATCCGAGGGGTTGACGACGGATTTCGACACATTGCTGCGTGCCTGCCGCGACTGTCATGCTGCCAGCGATTCACGCATCGCATTGCGGCGAGAGCGCGATCACGGCCCGCAAAGCTTGGCCCCACGAAGGTCATAAAGCTGCCGCCGGCCGGCGGCTATGCTGCGGTGCCGGATGGGCCTACCCCCGGTAATGCCCGGATGTTGCGGTGAGGCGACATTTGCTGGAAATTAGCAAATACAGGTATAGATTCGCTCAAATAACAGGCAGGTGCCTGTTCGTAACTCACCCTGTGCCTACGTTGTGCGTTGCGCCGAGAAGGCGCCCGGGTGTCGAATGATCGTCATGTGCTCACGCTGATTCGAGAGTGGCGCTAAGGAACGGTCCGATCGCTGCTTTCGTTCAGTTGTGTAGCGGAACTCACGCGGAGAGGGATCATGTACAACGATTCTCTATTCAACGCTTTCGCTCGGTCGTTCGAGGCGAGAAGCCAGCACGACATGTCGATGGCGGAATATCTGGAATCGTGTCGAAGCGATCCCATGAAATACGCAAATGCGGCCGAACGACTACTAGCGGCGATCGGCGAACCCCRGACGATTGATACGGCCAAGGATTCCCGCCTTGGCCGTATTTTTTTGAATCGCACGATCCGCACCTATCCGGCCTTCGCCGGCTTCTACGGCATGGAAGAAACCATCGAGCGCATCGTCGGCTTCTTCCGTCACGCCGCGCAAGGCCTCGAAGAGCGCAAGCAGATCCTGTATCTGCTCGGCCCCGTCGGCGGCGGCAAATCCTCGCTCGCCGAGCGGCTCAAGTCGCTGATGGAAGTGCAGCCGATCTACGTGCTGAAGGCCGGCGACGAACTCTCGCCCGTGTTCGAAAGCCCGCTCAGCCTGTTTGATCCCGATCATCTCGGACCGATGCTGGAAGAGAAGTACGGCATTCCGCGCCGGCGCCTCACCGGCCTGATGAGCCCGTGGTGCTACAAGCGCCTCGAGGCCTTCGGCGGCGACATCTCGCAATTCCGTGTCGCCAAGATTCAGCCGTCGCGGCTGCGCCAGATCGCGGTCTCCAAGACCGAGCCTGGTGACGAGAACAACCAGGACATCTCCTCGCTGGTCGGCAAGGTCGACATCCGCAAGCTCGAGACCTATGCGCAGAACGATCCCGACGCCTACAGCTATTCCGGCGGCCTCAATCGCGCCAACCAGGGCATCCTCGAATTCGTCGAGATGTTCAAGGCGCCGATCAAGATGCTGCACCCGCTGCTGACCGCGACGCAGGAAGGCAACTACATCGGCACCGAGAACATCGGCGCGATCCCGTTCACCGGCGTCATCCTCGCGCACTCCAACGAAGCCGAGTGGTCGAGCTTCAAGGCCAACAAGAACAACGAGGCCTTCATCGACCGCATCTGCGTGATCAAGGTGCCGTACTGCCTGCGGATCACCGAAGAGCAGAAGATCTACGAGAAGCTGATCCAGGGCTCCGAGCTCGCGGCCGCGCCCTGTGCGCCCTCGACGCTGGAGACGCTGGCGCGGTTCTCGGTGATGTCGCGGCTGCGCAAGCACGAGAATTCCACGGTGTTCGCCAAGATGCGGGTTTACGACGGCGAGAGCCTGAAGGAATCCGATCCGAAGGCGCGCAGCGTCCAGGAATATCGCGATGCCGCCGGCGTCGACGAGGGCATGGACGGCGTCTCCACCCGCTTTGCCTTCAAGATCCTGGCTGCGACCTTCAACCACGATCCGCAGGAAGTCGCCGCCGACGCCGTGCATCTGATGTACGCGCTCGAGCAGTCGATCAAGCGCGAGCAGTTGCCCGAGGAAGTCGAGAAGCGCTACCTCGAATTCATCAAGGCCGACCTGGCGCCGCGCTACGCCGAGTTCGTCGGAAACGAGATCCAGAAGGCTTATCTCGAATCCTACTCGGATTATGGCCAGAACCTGTTCGACCGCTACGTCGATTATGCCGATGCATGGATCGAGGACCAGGATTTCAAGGATTCCGACACCGGACAGCTGCTGGATCGCGAACTGTTGAACCAGGAGCTGACCAAGATCGAGAAGCCGGCCGGTATCGCCAACCCCAAGGACTTCCGCAACGAGGTGGTCAAATTCTCGTTACGGTCGCGGGCGCAGAACGGCGGCAAGAATCCGACCTGGATTTCCTACGAGAAGATTCGCGATGTGATCGAAAAGCGGATATTCTCCCAGGTCGAGGACCTGCTTCCGGTGATCTCGTTCGGGTCCAAAAAGGACGGTGAGACGGAGAAGAAACACGGCGAGTTCGTCGCACGCATGGTGGAGCGCGGCTACACCGAGCGTCAGGTTCGCCGGCTCGTCGAGTGGTACATGCGCGTAAAGCAGGCCGGTTGAGACGGATGAGAAAGTGGCCATTCACATTATTGACAGGCGCCTGAATCCAGGCGGCAAGAGTCTTGAGAACCGCCAGCGGTTCTTGCGTCGGGCCAAATCCCTGGTGCAGGGCGCCGTCAAGAAGACCTCGCAGGAACGCGACATCAAGGACGTCCTGGAGGGTGGTGAGGTCACGATCCCGCTCGACGGCATGCACGAGCCGCGCTTCCGCCGCGAAGGTGGCACCCGCGACATGGTGCTGCCCGGCAACAAGAAGTTCATCGAGGGCGATTATCTCCCTCGATCCGGCCAGGGCAGCGCCAAGGATTCCGGTCCGGGCGAAGGCGACAGCGAGGATGCCTTCCGCTTCGTCCTGAGCCGCGACGAATTCGTCGATCTGTTCCTCGACGATCTCGAGCTTCCCGATCTCGCCAAGCGCAAGATCGCGCAGAGCGAGAGCGAGGGCATCCAGCGCGCCGGCTATACCACCTCGGGCTCGCCCGCCAACATCTCGGTCAGCCGGACGGTGCGGCTCGCGCTGGCGCGCCGCATCGCGCTCAAGCGTCCCCGCAAGGAGGAGATCGAGGAGCTGGAAGCCGCGATCGCCGCGTGCACCGACGAGGACGAGCGCATTGTGCTCCTCGCTCAGCTCGAAAAGCTGAAGGCGAAATCGAAGCGGATTCCCTTCATCGATCCGATCGACATCCGCTATCGCCGCTTCGAGACGGTGCCCAAGCCCGTCGCGCAGGCCGTGATGTTCTGCCTGATGGACGTCTCCGGCTCGATGTCCGAGCACATGAAGGACCTCGCCAAGCGCTTCTACATGCTGCTCTACGTGTTCCTCAAGCGCCGCTACAAGCATGTCGAGATCGTCTTCATCCGCCACACCGACCGCGCCGAGGAGGTGGACGAGCAGACGTTCTTCTATGGTCCGGCCTCCGGCGGCACCCTGGTCTCCAGCGCGCTCCAGGCCATGCACGAGATCGTGCGCGAGCGCTTCAACCCGTCGGACTGGAACATCTACGCCGCCCAGGCCTCCGACGGCGACAACTCCTATTCCGACGGCGAGCTCACTGGGCTCCTGCTGACCGACAAGATCCTTCCGGTCTGCCAGTTCTTCGCCTATCTCGAGGTCGGCGAGTCCGGCGGCAGCGCCTTCGACCTCTCCGACTCCTCGCTCTGGACCCTCTACGAGCGCCTGCGTAACGGCGGTGCACCGCTCTCGATGCGCAAGGTCAGCGAGCGCAGCGAGATATTTCCGGTGTTCCACGACCTGTTCCAGCGCCGCGACACTCAGGAGAAGGCCGCTCCATGACGGAACGATTGTTCGAAGGCGCGGATTGGAATTTCCACACCTTGCAGCGCATCACCGATGCCTGCGAGGAGGTGGCGATGAACGATCTCGGGCTCGACGTCTATCCGAACCAGATCGAGGTCATCACCGCCGAGCAGATGCTGGATGCCTACTCCTCCGTCGGCATGCCCCTGTTCTACAAGCACTGGTCGTTCGGAAAGCACTTCGCCTACCACGAGGCCTCCTACCGCAAGGGCCTGATGGGGCTTGCCTACGAGATCGTGATCAACTCCTCGCCCTGCATCTCCTACCTGATGGAGGAGAACACGGCGACGATGCAGACGCTGGTGATCGCGCACGCTGCCTTCGGCCACAACCACTTCTTCAAGAACAACTATCTGTTCAAGCAGTGGACCGACGCGGACGGCATCCTGGACTATCTCGATTTCGCCAAGAACTACGTCGCAAGTTGCGAGGAGCGCTATGGCCGCGTCGAGGTCGAGCGCACGCTGGACGCCGCGCATGCGCTGATGTCGCACGGCATCGACCGCTACCCCGGCAAGAAGAAGCTCGACCTTCGCGCCGAGGAAAAGCGGGCAGGGCGCCGCCGCCAGCATGAGGAGGAGGTCTTCAACGACCTCTGGCGCACCGTGCCCAAGGGCGCCTCGAAGACCCGGGCCGCGCTCAGCATGGAACGGCGCCGCAAGCTGCTCGGCCTGCCGCAGGAGAACCTGCTCTACTTCCTGGAGAAGAGCGCGCCGCGGCTCGCGCCCTGGCAGCGCGAGCTTTTGCGCATCGTCCGCCACATCGCGCAATATTTCTATCCGCAGAGCCAGACCAAGGTGATGAACGAGGGGACGGCGACCTACGTCCACTATCGCATCATGACCAAGCTGCACCAGGAGGGCCGGCTCACCGACGGCAACTTCCTCGAATTCCTGCAATCCCACACCAATGTGGTGTTCCAGCCCGAATTCGACGATCGGCGCTTCTCCGGCTTCAATCCCTATGCGCTCGGCTTCGCCATGATGCAGGACATCGAGCGCATCGTGGCCCGGCCGGAAGACGAGGACCGCGAATGGTTCCCCGACATTGCCGGCAAGAACGACGTGATGGGCGTGCTGCGCGACGTCTGGGCCAATTACCGCGACGAGAGCTTCATCGGCCAGTTCCTGAGCCCCAAGCTGATGCGGCAGTTCCGCATGTTCCATTTGCACGACGATCCCGAGGAGCGCGCCGGCATCCGGGTCGACGCCATCCACGACGAGCGTGGCTTCCGCCGGGTGCGGCGCGAACTGGCGCGGCAGCATGACGTCGGCTACATCGACGCCAATATCGAAGTGGTCGATGTCGATCTGTCCGGCGACCGCCGGTTGATCGTGCACCATCGCGTCATCAAGGGCGCCCAGCTCAACGAGACCGATGCCAAGCGGGTGCTCCAGCATCTCGCCGACCTCTGGACCTATGACGTCGCGCTGATCGAGGTCGACGCCAACGACAAGGTCCTGCGCGAATATGTCGTGAGCCCGCGGCCGATCCCGGCGGCGGCTTGAGGCTGGCGGCAACTCCTACAGCGCCATGAAACTAGCCCTGCAACGACCGCGAGGGAGGTGCGCTCCCTCCCCCGCTTGCGGGGGGAGGGTTGGGGAGAGGGTGTCTCCACATTGGGACTCCCCCAGAGGAGAGAGCCCTCACCCGGCGCCATAGCCGATGCGAAGCATCGGCGTTTTTGAAGAACGGCGGCCAAGGGCCGCCTATGCCGACCTCTCCCGCAAGCGGGAGAGGTTTCAGAACTCGCGGCTGCTAAAGCGATCAACGGGAACCCGCGGTGCTCTGCGCCGGCCGTTTCTTGGCCGGCTTCTTCTTGGCGGCATTCAAGGCCACGGCCGCGCGGATCAGCGCCTTCAGCGCCTTCTCGTTGATTTTTTCGCCTTCGCGAATATCGATGGCGCGCCTCACGTTTCCGTCGAGGCTGGAATTGAACAGGCCCGCGGGGTCCTCCAGCGCCGCCCCCTTGGCAAAGGTCAGCTTCACGACGGCCTTGTAGGTCTCGCCAGTGCAGATGATGCCGTCGTGCTCCCACACGGGAACGCCGCGCCACTTCCATTCCTCGACCACATCGGGGTCAGCGTCCCTGATCAGGGCGCGAATCCGTCCCAGCATCTCGCCCCGCCAGTCGCCGAGCTCCTTGATCCTGCCGTCGATCGATTTGGACGCCGACGCTCCGTCCGCGTCCTTTGCGCTGGCCTTCTTCACCGCGACGGCCTTCTTCATGACCTCGCCTCGCGCTGCATGCCGCTGCGCCGGTCAAGATAGGGCAGTGCAAACAAATACAGCCCGGTCGCAAGCAGCGGAATCAGCGGGACGAGCGCCAGGAAGCCGATCCACACGGCCTGCAGCTGCAGCGTCATCGCGACGATGTTGGCGATGACGGCGAGCGTGAAGGCGATGGACAGCCAGCGATGGATCTGTCGAATCCACATGTTCGAACTCAATGGGACCTCCTCTGAGAGTTGATTGGAATGGACGCAGGCGGCCGAGCTACTCCGCCCGCGCCAGCAGCTCGTCCAGCTTTGCAAGGAACTGCTTCCAGCCGGCGTGCGCGCCGCCATAGGCCTGCTTCTGGCTGGGACGGAAGCCCGCTTGCTCCACGCGCAAACGGGTGCCTGCGCCCGCCGGCGTCAGCGTGAAGGTCACCACGCTCTTCAGATCGTAGGCGGCGTCCTCATGCGTGAAATTCCAGGTGTAGGCGAGCATTCGCTGCGGCTCGATGGCGAGGACCTCGCAGTCCAGCACGCCGCCCCATTCGCCGCGAAGATTGAAGCGGTGACCGACGCTTGGCTTGAAGTCGTTCTTCATCAGCCATTCCTCGATCAGGTGAGGCTGCGTCAGCGCGCGCCAGAGCCGCTCCGGCGGAAAGGAGAACTCGCGCTCGATGACCACGGAACGCGTCTCGGTCGCAGCTTCGGTCATTGGTCCATCCTCTTCAGGAGATCGTCGAGGGCATCGAGCCGGTTCTGCCAGAACCCGGCCATCTGGCTGGTCCAGTTGACCAGTGGATTGAGCGCGCCGGGCTGCGCGCTGTAATGGGTCTGCCGTCCTTCATGGCGGTCGCGCACCAGGCCAGCCTGTTTCAGCGCGCCGAGATGTTTCGAGACCGCTGGCTGGGAAACGCCTGATCGCGCCGTCAGTGCCCCGACCGTCTGCTCGCCCTCGCGGCACAGCCGCTCGAAGATCGCCCGCCGGGTCGGATCGGCGAGCGTCCTGAACAGGAGATCGTGGGCGGCGGACATAGAAATCCATAACCAATCAGTTATGGATAACTCATAACCGTAGAGTTATGGGTGTGTCAAGAGCGGTGCGGATCGGTTGGGAGGTGGGCTCCGCGGGCTCCCCTGACCTCTGCCGCTTGCGGGAGAGGTCGCATAGGCGGCCCTTGGCCGCCGTTCTTCAAAAACGCCGATGCTTCGCATCGGCTATGGCGTCGGGTGAGGGCTTTCTCCTCTTGGGGGTTCTTCATTGCGGAGACACCCTCTCCCCAGCCCTCCCCCGCAAGCGGGGGAGGGGGCGCACCCCTTTCGGGGCAACCGAAGTGCCTCAAGGCCGCAGATAGAGATAGCCCTGAGCCTGGAGCTCGGCCAAGCGCACCACGCCGCCTTTTTCCGCGCTGACGAAGCCGGGCAACAGGTCGGTGAGCGCGACGTTCTGCACCTTCATCGTGTTGCCGCAGGCGGCGAGTTCGACGCCGTCCCTGGAGAAGTCGCCCACGCGCTTGCTGACATCGGGATTGGCCTGTGCCGCGTGGAACGCCTTCAGCGCCGGACCGTGGATCACCAGCGCGATCGTCACATAGTCAGGCCCACCGACGCCGTCGATGTGGTTCTGGATGTTGCCGAGCACGAAATTGACCTTCTCGGCATCGCTGAGATGGTAGACGACCTTGAGCTTGTTGCCTGCGCTCGCTTCCGTCGCCGCCTTTGCGCCAGAGGCGCCAAGCGCTGCGCCCAAGGCTGAAACTGCGCTCCACAAGATGTTCCGGCGGTTCATGGCGATCTCCCTCGGCGGCGCCCGACTTTGCCGGACACATATCACTTGTGGCGCAGCGCGGCGAGTTCCTTGCGGTCCGTCACCAGCGAGGTGCATTCGCTGGTGTCGGTGCGGTCGAGGCGAAAAATCCCGTCGTCGGCGCCGGCGACCAGCGATTGCTCGGCATCGTCATCCGGCTTGTTGTTCTGCCAGACCCTAACCCTCGCAAGCCGGACGATCGCCGACTTGTCGTCCTTGGACAGTGCAACGCCGATGCCGCCGCCCTCGCAGTCGACGCCACAGCCGAGACGGACGTCGTTGCCCTCTTTGGCGAATACCGCGTGGTTGCATGAGCCGCTGGAGTCGAAATCGCCCGAGCGGTGGCGATATCTGAAGCCGAGGCGGAAGGAGTTGTGGAGCTCCTTGTCCTCCTTGTCCAATTCCGCCGAGACCAGCAGCTTCATCGAGGCGACCTTCTGCTTCGGATGCCGCGCCAGGTGCGCGGCATCGTAGCGGCGGACGAAGCAGGCATAGGCCTTGCCGCCGGGTGGGCCCGCATACATCCGCGCGTTGAAGGTTTCGGCCTCGGCCTTGCTGGCCTCACGGATGTCGTCGGCCTCTTCGGCCCGGGCGGCACCGACGAAGGCGGCAAGGACAAGCGGAAGCAGGAGGGCAAGCTTCATGATCGCACCGGGCGCGTGAACTGTTGACGGCCGCATCGGAGGACGGTGAGAGCCGACTGGCGGTTAGTCGCAGGCCGAACGCCACGCGTTCAAGTGCCGGTGCCCCGCATTCCCGTGGGCAGCCTCGCGCAAGGTTCCAGCCCTAATCTTTTGGAAGAGGGGGCGTTCGTAAACCCAAAGTTGATGCAAAAGGCTGATGGGGGTCGAACATGTCCGTGGGTCAGAACCTGCCCAACATCACGATCGGCTATTCCCGGGGCCGGCTGCTGATGTTTTTCGGCGTCGGTCTGCTGCTGACGCTGCTCTGTGCTGCGCTCGCATTCATGTGGCAGCAAGGTAAAAACATCACCACGTTCCAGGTCGCCGCCTGCTATGTCGGCGCGGTGTTTTTCGGCCTTACCACCTGCAGGATGCTCTGGAGGTTGACTTCCGCCAGGTCGCCGGTCGTCTTCATCAGCCGCATCGGCATTCGCGACACCAGGCTCGCCGACGAGACCATTGCCTGGAGCTCCGTGCGGAAGATTCTGCTCCGGGAGCAGCGCGTGCAGAAGTTCGTGGTGCTCAAGCTCGATCCCCTTGTCGCCGAGCGATTCTCCGGGGGCTTCCTGAATCGTGCCTTGTCGCTGATGAACAACGCGCTTGGCGCTGACGGCGTGATCGTCAATGCGGGCGGACTGACCATGGACGTCGAAACATTGCTCGAGACCTGCAAGCAATATTGGGGTGCCGGACGACCGCCCTCTTCGGGCCACGCCGTGCCGGAGCCTGAACCGGAGCCCGAGGCCGTCAGCTGAGCGGCGAGGAAGCGCTGGCATCGGGTCAGATGCCGCGCATCGCTGCGGCGGACGAAGCAGGCATAGCCGACATTGCCGGGCGGTCGCGCGAGGCTTAGTCCGCCGTCGGTCCGAGAAGGTTCAATCCGTGCTGCGATTCTGGCTGGGAACTCGGCGCCGATGATTTCTACGACATTGTCGCGGATCATCAATGTGATAGTCTTCACAGACAGTCGAAATTCTGCGTCGTAACCTCGCCCGCCTTTGCAAGTTTGTGGAGTACCCCGCAATGGGCGAAATTCGCAACTTCAGATCGGGAAGCCACGATGACCCGCCGCCACATGGCGGGATGCCTCGTCGTCTCGCCGCGATCATTGTCGGGGACATCGCTTCCTACAGCCGCTTGATGCAGGCCGACGAGGAAGGCACGCATGTTCGCGTCAAGCGCATCGAGCGGGATCTCATCCAGCCCAGCATCGTCGAGCACCATGGAAGTCTGGTGAAGACGACGGGAGACGGCTTCATCGCGATCTTCGACAGTCCCGTCGAGGCCGTTCGCTGCAGCATCGTCATTCAGCAGAATCTCGTCGGCCGCAACGCTTCGCTTCCGAGGGACTCCCGGATCGAATACCGGATTGGCGTCAATCTTGGCGACGTCATCGTGGAGCCGGACGACGTCTATGGCGACGGCGTCAATATCGCCACGCGCATCGAGGGTATCGCCGAACCCGGTCAGGTCTATATCTCCGGCGCGATCTACGAGCAGATCAAGCACAAGGTGGTGTGCGGCTATGAGTCGCTCGGCGACCGCAAGGTCAAGAACATCACCGATCCGGTGCGCATCTATCGGGTGCTGCCGGACGCAGATGCGGTCGGGAGGACGCGAGGCCGGCGCGAGAATACCCTGATCTTCTTTCTGGGCGTCACGCTTCTCGTGATCGCTGCCGGTGTGYTGTGGTATCTGCTGGCGCTGCCGTCGGGCAGGGTGAACGAGCGGGCTGCCGCGCCGACTGTTGCTCCGGTCGCATCACCGAGCCCGCAACCTCCACCGCGAGAGGCAGCGACACAAACGCCGCAGCCGTCTCCTTCATTGGTGGCATCATCTCCATCGCCCGCTCCAGCGCCAAGTGCTCCGGCGGCAAGTGCCCCAGCGCCAAGTGCTTCAGCACCAAGTACTTCAGCGTCAAGTCAAGCGCCAAGCCCGGCGGCGCCGCCGGTCCGCGAACCCGAGATGATCGCCATTCGCGGCGGCAGCTTCGCGATGGGAAGCAACGATGATCCGACCGAACGTCCGGTCCACCAGGTCACGATCAAGCCGTTCTCGATCGGCAAATATCCGGTGACGGTGCAGGAGTGGAACGATTGCGCCGCTGCCAAGGCATGCGGCTTCACCGCCGTCGGCAAGGATAATGCGCCGATCACCAATGTGAGCTGGACCGACGCGAAGCAATATGCCGCCTGGCTCGCCCAGGCGACGAAGAAGCCCTACCGGCTTCCGAGCGAAGCTGAATGGGAGTATGCGGCGCGCGGGGGAACGCAGGGCAAGTATTGGTGGGGCGACAAGCTTCAGCCGGGCATGGCCGGATGCAAGGATTGCGGTGATGTCGCGGCCGAGCAGCCGGCGAAAGTCGGCAGCTTCAAGCCCAATCCATTCGGGCTCTACGACATGGGTGGCGGCGTCGATCAGTGGGTCGAAGATTGCTGGCACAAGACCTATCAGGGCGCGCCCAATGACGGCTCAGCATGGAGCGGTGGGGACTGCAACGCGCACGTCCTGCGCTCGGGTTCCTGGAAGAACGACTCGCGATACGTGCGGGCGTCCAACCGCGACGGTTACGATACCAATGTTCGTTACCCAACACATGGATTCCGTGTCGCGCTCAGTCCTTAACTGCTGGAGTGGATTCGATGCAAATCCTTCGCTGCGTTGCGCTGTCGGCGGTGCTCGCATTGCTCCCGGGCATAGCCTTCTCGCAGGGTAAGACAGCTCCAAAGGACGCAAAGGTATATTTTATCACCCCGTATGACGGGCAAAGGGTGCGCGCCGGATTCCTGGTCCGGTTCGGCTTGCGCAACATGGGCGTGACCCATGCCGGCGACGACTACCAGAATGCCGGCCATCATCATCTGCTGGTCGACGTCAACGACCCCATCGATCCGAAGGAGCCGATCCCGCAGGACAAGTCGCATCTGCATTTCGGCGCGGGGCAGACCGAAACATTTCTCGAGCTTCCACCCGGCACGCACACCCTGCAGCTGGTGCTGGGCGATGCGAAGCACTATCCGTTCGAGCCGCCCGTCGTGTCGGAGAAAATCACCGTACGCGTCAGGCAGCCGCCTCAGCGCGGCAGATGATCACCGCAAGCTGGCGTTGAACTTGTCCAGCGCCGCCGAGCCCGGGCAGAGCGTGTCGGCCTCCAGCGTATTGAGCGGCGTCTCGACCGTGTTGAGATGCTCGTGCAGATCGTCCGCATCGGGGTCGACATAAAGCAGGCCGGTGACGATCTGGCCCTTGGCCGCGTGCTTCTGGAGGAAGGTCATGGCGCCGAGACGGTCGTGCGGATCGTAGTCCGCGTCGATCTTGCGCAGCGCGATCTTGCTGCCGTCGTGCTGCTCGACCATTTGGACCGTGCCCGGCGCATAGTCGACGGCGATCGGATCGCGGCCGACCAGTACGTCGAGCCGGTTCACCGCGTCATTGTGCTCGCGGACATAGTCGAAACTCTTGGTCGAACCGGCGTGGTTGTTGAAGGCGATGCAGGGGCTGATGACGTCGATGAAGGATGCGCCTTTGTGGCCGATCGCGGCCGCGATCAGCGGCACGAGCTGGCTCTTGTCGCCGGAGAATGAGCGCGCGACGAAGGTCGCCCCTAACTGCAACGCGATCGCGACGAGATCGATGGCGTTGTCGGTGTTGGTGACGCCCTTCTTGGATTTGGAGCCGCGGTCGGCGGTCGCCGAGAACTGGCCCTTGGTCAGGCCGTAGACGCCGTTGTTCTCGACGATATAGGTCATGTTGACGCCGCGGCGGATCGAATGCGCGAACTGGCCGAAGCCGATCGAGGCGGAATCGCCGTCGCCGGACACGCCGAGATAGATCAGGTCGCGGTTGGCGAGATTGGCGCCGGTCAGCACCGACGGCATGCGGCCGTGCACGGAGTTGAAGCCGTGCGAATTGCCGAGGAAATAGTCCGGCGTCTTCGACGAGCAGCCGATGCCGGAGATCTTCGCCACCCGGTGCGGCTCGATCGAGAGCTCGTAGCAGGCTTCGATGATCGAGGCCGTGATCGAATCGTGGCCGCAGCCGGCGCACAGCGTCGAGATCTTGCCCTCGTAGTCGCGGTGGGTGTAGCCGAGCTCGTTCTTCTTCAGCCCGGGATGATGGAACTTTGGCTTGGCAATATAGGTCATGACACGGCCTTGCGGAGCGGGGTCACCTTGAGGTGATCCTGGTGGTCGCCAATGGCTTTTGCGATGAAGCGGGCGGTGATCGGCGAACCGTCGTAATGCACGATCGGGACGAGCCGCACCGGGTCGATGCCGTTCTCGTTGACGATGAGCTGGCGGAGCTGGCTGTCACGGTTCTGCTCGACCACGTAGACGAAGTCGTGCTCGGCGAGGAAGCTCGCCACGCTGGAGTGGAACGGGAAGGCGCGGATGCGCAGGCGGTCGAGCTGATGGCCGCGTAGCTCGAGCAATCCGATCGCCTCGTCCATCGCGGGCGAGGTCGAACCGAAATAGATCACGCCGTACTTGGTCGGCCGTTCCGCATTGGCCTGGAGCGGCCGCGGCACCAGATCCTGTGCGGTCTCGAACTTGCGCACCAGACGCTGCATGTTGTCGGCATAGACCGTGCCTTCCTCCGAATAGCGCGCATAGCGGTCGCGCGAGGTGCCACGCGTGAAGTAGGAGCCCTTGGTCGGGTGCGTGCCGGGATAGGTGCGGTACGGGATGCCGTCGCCGTCGACGTCGAGATAACGGCCGAAATCGCGGCCCTCCTCGAGCATCTCCGCGGTCATGACCTTGCCGCGGTCATATTGCCGCGAATCGTCCCACTTCAGCGGGCGGCAGAGGCGGTGGTTCATGCCGATGTCGAGGTCGAGCATCAGGAAGATCGTGGTCTGGAGCCGCTCGGCGAGGTCGAAGGCCGCGGCCGCGAACTCGAACGCCTCGGCGGGATCTTCCGGGAACAGCAGGACGTGCTTGGTGTCGCCATGCGAGGCGTAGGCGCAGGCGATGATGTCGCATTGCTGGGTGCGAGTCGGCATRCCCGTCGAGGGGCCGGCGCGCTGGATGTTCATGATCACGGCCGGAATCTCGGCAAAATATGACAGGCCGATGAACTCCGTCATCAGCGAGATGCCAGGGCCCGAGGTCGCGGTGAAGGCGCGGGCGCCGTTCCAGGACGCGCCGATGACGATGCCGATGGAAGCCAGCTCGTCCTCGCCCTGCACGATGGCGTATTTCGCCTTGCCGGTTTCGGGATCGTGCCGGTACTTCTTGCAGTGGGCGGTGAAGGCCTCGGCCACCGACGATGACGGCGTGATCGGATACCACGCGCACACGGTCGCGCCGCCATAGACGGCGCCGAGCGCAGCCGCGCTGTTGCCCTCGATGAAGATGCGGTCGCCGACCTTGTCGGATTTCTTGACCCGCAGCCCGATCGGGCATTTCAGGTTCTGCAGCGCCCAGTCGCGGCCGAGATGCAGCGCGTGGACGTTGGAGGAGAGCAGCTTCTCCTTGCCCTTGTACTGCTCGCCGATCAGCTGCTCGATCAGCTTCGGATCCATGTCGAGCAGCGCCGAGAGGCTGCCCAGATAGATGATGTTCTTGAACAGCTGGCGCTGGCGCGGATCGGTGTAGGTCGAGTTGGTGATCGCGGTCAGGGGAACGCCGATCACGGTGATGTCGTCGCGGAATTTGGTCGACGGCATCGGCTTGGTGGAATCGTAGAACAGATAGCCGCCAGGCTCGATGCCGGCGACGTCCTTGTCCCAGGTCTGCGGGTTCATCGCCACCATCATGTCGACGCCGCCGCGGGCGCCGAGATGGCCCTCTTCCGTCACCCGCACCTCGTACCAGGTCGGCAGGCCCTGGATGTTGGAGGGGAAGATGTTGCGCGGGGACACCGGCACGCCGTGACGCAGGATCGCGCGCGCGAACATTTCATTGGCGCTGGCCGAGCCCGATCCGTTGACGTTGGCGAAGCGGACGACGAAGTCGTTTACGCTGCTGATCGGCTTTTTGTCGGACATGCTGAACCTGCGTGAGTCATTTCGATCAAATACTTCTGCATGTCCCAGGCTCCGGTGGGACAGCGCTCGGCGCACAGCCCGCAATGCAGGCAGACATCCTCGTCCTTCACCATCACGCGCCCGGTCTTGAGATCAGAGGACACGTAGAGATCCTGGTCGGGATGCGGCGACGGCGCCTTCAGGCGCTGGCGCAGATCGGCTTCCTCGCCATTCTCCGTGAAAGTGATGCAGTCCATCGGGCAGATGTCGACGCAGGCATCGCACTCGATGCAGAGCGAAGTCGAGAACACCGTCTGCACGTCGCAGTTCAGGCAGCGATGGGCTTCGCCGAGCGCGAGCTTGACGTCGTAGCCGAGCTCGACCTCGGTGCGGATGTCCTTCAGCGCGATCACCTTGTCGCGATGCGGCACCTTGAAGCGCTTGTCGACGGAGATATCGTTGTCATAGCTCCATTCGTGGATGCCCATCTTCTGCGAGGAGACATGCACCTCCGGCAGCGGCCGCTCGGTGATGTCCTCGCCCGACAGCAGCTTGTGGATCGACAGCGCGGCGTCATGGCCCTGCGCCACCGCCCAGATGATGTTCTTCGGACCGAACGCGGCGTCGCCGCCGAAGAACACTTTTGGGTTGGTCGAGACGAAGGTCTTGGGGTCGACCTTCGGCATGTGCCATTTGTCGAACTCGATGCCGCAGTCCTGCTCGATCCAGGGGAAGGCGTTCTCCTGGCCGACCGCGACCAGCACGTCGTCGCAGGTGATCGTCTCGTCCGGCTCGCCTGACGGCACCAGGTTGCGACGGCCCTTGGCGTCGTATTCGGCCTTCACCTTCTGGAAGGTGACGCCGATGAGCTTGCCCGCGACATGCTTGAATGCCACGGGCACCATGTAGTTGAGGATCGGAATATCCTCGTGGATCGCGTCCTCCTTCTCCCAGGGCGAGGCCTTCATCTCCTCGAAGCCGGAGCGCACGACCACCTTGACGTTCTCGCCGCCGAGCCGGCGCGCGGTGCGGCAGCAATCCATCGCGGTGTTGCCGCCGCCGAGCACGATCACGCGCTTGCCGATCTTGTCGGTGTGGCCGAACGACACCGAGGACAGCCAGTCGATGCCGATATGGATGTTGGCGGCGGCCTCCTTCCGGCCGGGAATGTCGAGCTCGCGTCCGCGCGGCGCACCGGACCCGACGAAGATCGCGTCGTATTTTTCCGCAAGCAGCGCCTTCATGCTCTCGATGCGATGGCCGCCCTTGAACTCGACGCCGAGGTTGAGGATGTAGCCGGTCTCCTCGTCGATCACCGAATTGGGCAGACGGAATTTCGGGATCTGCGTGCGCATCATGCCGCCGGCTTCGGGATCGCCGTCGAACACCGTGCAGTGATAGCCGAGCGGCGCGAGATCGCGCGCCACCGTCAGCGACGCCGGGCCGCCGCCGACGAATGCAACGCGCTTGCCGTTCTTCGCTGCGGGGCGCGGCAGACGGTGGTTGATGTCGTCCTTGAAGTCGGCGGCGACGCGCTTGAGGCGGCAGATCGCGACCGGCGTTTCCTCGACGCGGCCGCGGCGGCATGCCGGCTCGCATGGACGATCGCAGGTGCGTCCCAGAATTCCGGGAAACACGTTCGATTTCCAATTGACCATGTAGGCGTCGCTGTAGCGGCCTTGTGCGATCAGTCGGATGTATTCGGGAACCGGGGTGTGTGCAGGACAGGCCCATTGGCAATCGACCACTTTGTGAAAGTAGTCGGGGGCCGCGATATCGGTCGGTTTCATTCCTACCCTGTCCGCGCAGGCTCAAAGACCCGGCGGCCTTTTCTTGAGCTTGGCGAACGCTTAATGCGCCTCGATCTGGTTTCTGAATGACGTCATTGGGTTAGCTTATTAGAACCGTTCCGAAGTACAACGGCAAATTTGGGTGATCACCGGCTTTCATGGGAGCTGCGCGCACACAGCATTAACGGCTGCGCGCAAGCATGCGGCGGTGCAATATGTTGCAATGCGTCGGATTGCTTCAGCTGCGCGCGATGTCGCTCTTCGCAAGATCCCACATCAGGCTGTAGGTGCCGACGGAGACGGGCAGCGGGAAGGGCGATGCAGCAGGGCCGGTGAAGCGCTCGGCGATGACAGCCGAGACCGCGCCGACATGCGTGCCGTCGATCAGCACGAACCAGTCGCGCGCGCCCTCGTTTCGCGCCGCCGGAATGCCGGCGGTTGCGCCCGACAACTCGGGCTCGCTCTCCAGCAGATGCATCGAGATGATGCCGTCGAGTTTTTCCGGCGCCAGCCTTTCTTGCAGTGCATCACGCCACGTCCCCGCATTGTCGGGCGTCGGGCGCAGCCGCACCACGCCGAGCGCGGCGCCGCGGCCTGTCCCGTTGCTGATGGTGATGCGCGCGACCACGCGGAGCATGTTCTTGAAGCGCGCCATGCTCTGCCGCGACCAGTCGGTCGGGCCCGCGAGCCGCGCCCGGTAGGCGGGACTGTCGAGCACGTCGAGTGTCGCGGTCGAATAGAGGCTGAGATATTTGGGGTTGGCGGCATGCGCGACATAGCGCCGCGCCTCCAGAAAGCCGTCGATCGCGACGCGCTCTTCCAGATGCTCGCGATCGTACCAGCGGTTGAAATCGGCTTCATCGGCTGCGTCGATATTCATCGACGTCAGCAGCATGCCTTTCCCGGCGAGCGGCATTTTGTTGTTGTCCTCTTATCGCGCGGCCTTCGACGCAAGATCGGCGATCGACTTCATGACCGCGTCCCTGACGCCGGTATCATAGAGCGAATGTCCGGCTTCTTCCACGATGCGAATCTCGGAACCCGGCCAGACCTGCGCGAGCCCGTGCGATGTCTCAGGAGGGCACAACAGATCGTAGCGGCCCTGGATGATGATGCCGGGAATGCCGGCCAATTGCCCTGCGTTTCGCAACAACTGGTTTTCGGTCATGAAGCTGTCGTTGACGAAATAATGCGCCTCCATGAACGGCGTCGCGGGCAAGGTGCGCCAGACGTTCAGCGAGGCCAGATCCAGCCGCGGCTTTGCCGGCTTGTGCTCGGACAAGGCGCGCTCGGTGTCGTGCCACGCCCGCGCCGCCGGACCATGCACGGCCGGATCGGCGTCGAGGATGCGGCGCCAATAGGCCTCGATCGGCCGGTCCCGCTCCTCCGGCGGCAGCACGCTCAGGAAATCCGCGTGGAGCGCGGGATAGAACTGCGCCAGGCGCGAGGTGAAGGCCGTCTCGACCTCGGCCCGCGTACCCAGAAAGGTCGCGCGCAGCGCGATGCCGGAGACGCGCGCGGGATGGGCTTGCGCATAGGCCAGCGCCAGCGTCGCGCCCCAGGAGCCGCCGACCACCATCCAGCGTTCGAAGCCGAATTTGTCGCGGATCTTCTCCATGTCCGCGATCAGATGCGCCGTCGTGTTGTGGGCGCGCGATCCCTTCGGCCGGCTGCGGCCGCAGCCGCGCTGGTCGAACAGCACCGCGCAGAAACGGTCGGGATCGAACAGCCGGCGATGGTCGGGCTGGCAGCCGCTGCCGGGCCCGCCATGCAGATAGACCGCGGGGATGCCGTCGGCGCGGCCGACGCTCTCGACATAGAGCTCGTGGCCGTCGCCGACATCGAGCATGTCGGAGGTCAGCGGCGTAAAGGGATCGGCGCGTTTTGCCGCCGCGGCCGCGTCGGCGTCAGGCACCATTCTCGGATTCCAAAGTGCCGCCGGCGAAGTTGCGGTAGAGGAAGCGGTTGGTCTCGCCCTCGGCCTCGCGCTCGGCCTGCTTGAAGATGGTCTCGTGCAGCGGCGACAGCGCACAGGCCGGATCGGTGTTGGCGGCATCGCCGGTCAGCGCGAAGGCCTGGCAGCGGCAGCCGCCGAAATCGATCTCGCGGAATTCGCAGCTCTTGCACGGCTCCTTCATCCAGCCGGTGCCGCGATAGCGGTTGAAGGCGTCCGAGTTCTGCCAGATCCAGGCGATCGAATGGTTGGAGCGCACGGACAAGAAGTCGAGCCCGGTGATGCTCTCGGCGGCGTGGCACGGCAGCACCTTGCCGGCCGGGGAGATGTTGAAGAACTGCCGGCCCCAGCCGCCCATGCACTTCTTCGGCCGCAGCGCATAATAGTCCGGCACCACATAGTCGATCGCGAGCGTGCCCTTGAGCCGCTCGCGCGCCTCCTCGACGATACGGGTGCACTCGTCGAGCTGCGCCACCGTCGGCATCAGCGCGGCGCGGTTCTTCAGCGCCCAGCCGTAATATTGCACATTGGCGACCTCGAGCCGGTCGGCGTCGAGATCGATCGACATCTGGATGATGTCGGGGAGGTGGTGCAGGTTCTGCCGGTGCATCACCGCATTCACGGTCAACGGCAGATCCAGCTCGCGCGTCCATTTTGCCACTTCGAGCTTCTTGCGGTGGCCGTTCTTGTAGCCGGCGACACGATCAGCCAACCCCTCTTCAACGCCTTGGAAGCTGATCTGCACATGGCATAGYCCGGCGTCCGCGAGATCGCTCAGCCTGTCGCGCGTCAGCAGCACGGCCGAGGTGATGAGGTTGGTGTAGAGGCCGACGTCGCTGGCATGCTTGACCAGCTCGACGAGGTCCTTCCGCGCGGTCGGCTCGCCGCCGGAGAAGTGGACCTGGAGCACGCCGATCTCGGCAAGCTCGCTCAGGACCTTCTTCCATTCCTCGGTGGTCAGCTCCTTGCCCGAGCGGTCGAGCTCGACCGGGTTGGAGCAATAGGGGCATTGCAGCGGGCAGCGATGGGTGATCTCGAGCAGCACGGCGAGCGGGATGCCAAAGGTCTCCGCCGTCGAGCGGCTCTTCTCCAGCACCGCGAGACTGTCGCTGGCGTCGGGCGGCAGAGCCGGATTACCGAGCACATCGCTCATGACGTCTTCTCCCGGGCCTCGGTGAGGAAGCCCTTGTCGGCGAGATCCTGCAGCATGACGATGACGTCGGCGAGGATCGCCTCGCGCGGCGCGGCGTATTTCGCCGCCAGCTGGTCGGAAACGTCGCCGACACTGCGCTCGCCATTGCAGAGCTGCAAGACCTCGACCGCGATCTCGTCCGGCGCCAGCACCCGTTCCGGCGCCAGGATCACCCAGACTTGTCGCGTTTCGTCATATTTCAGCTTGGCATGCCGCGGCAGCACGGGACGGCTTGTCTCGCTGACGCTGATGTTCCGCGGCCCGGCCATCGCTGTTCCTCTCAGCTCGCCTTGGGCACGAACGCACCCGGTGGAATGTGGCCCTCGACATAGGCGTGCTGGAGCGCGTCGAGCTGCACCCACAGCACGTTGGTCTTGAAGATCAGCGCATTGCACACGGATGCGCGCTCCTCCGGCGTCCGCGCATGCGCCTTGACATAGTCGAGCGCAAAACCGGCATCGCGCGGCGCCTGCGCCAGGCGCCGCTTGAAGTAGCTCATGATGTCAGGATTGACGAAGTCGTAATGCTCCAGCATGCCGGAGATGCGCTCTTCGTGCAGGTTGGGCGCGAACAATTCGGTGAGCGAGGAGGCGATCGCCTCCAGCGGGCTTTTTTCGCGGCAGTAATGGACATAGGCTTCGACCGCAAAGCGCGTCGCCGGCAAGATGCCCTCGGTGGATTCCACGTAAGATGTGTCGAGGCCGAGGCCCTCGGTCAGCTTGAGCCAGCGCTCGATGCCGCCCTCGGAGCCGACATCGCCGTCATGGTCCTCGATGCGGTGGCGCCATTCCAGCCGCGTGGCGCGGTCGCGGAAGCGCGAGATCACCACCGCGTCCTTGATCGGGATCGTGCTCTGGTAATAGTAGCGGTTGAGCGCCCAGGCCTGCACCTGGCCCTTGTTGAGCTTGCCGCCGTGCAAGAGCTTATGGAACGGATGCAGGCTGTGATAGCGCGTCGCGCCGATATGGCGCAGCGTCGCCTCGAGCTCCTCGGCCGAGTTGAGCCTGATGTCCTTGCCGATCGAGAGCGCGGTCATTCCTGTCAGTGACGCGGCATTCACAGCACGATCTCCGTTCCGTCGGCGGGTATCTGCCAGCCCGCCGCCTCGGCGGCCTTGCGCTCGATTGAGCCGGGCAGCAGCGCCGGGTTCGAGTTATTGATATGCAGAAACATCTTCCTGTCGAGTGTGAGATCGGCAAGCCGCGCGATCGCGCCGTCCGCGCCGGACATTGCGACATGGCCCATGCTCTTGCCGGTCTTGTGGCCGAGCCCGGCCCTGATCATCTCGTCGTCCTGCCAAACCGTGCCGTCGAAGAACACCAGTGCGGCGCCATCGATCTCCGCCTTGAGCGCGTCGGTCACCTCGGCGCAGGCGGCAATGAAGTAGAAGCACTTGCCGGTGGCCTTGTCGGTGACCTTCAGGCCCAGCGTGTCGCCATCGCCGGTCTCGCCGCCCGGATGCGCCGTGCCTTCGAGATACCAGGCCGATTTGCCCGGTACGGCGAAGGCCAGCACCTCGACGCCTGCGCGCGCGCCATCGGGCAGCCGCGGCTGGAACGGCTCGGCAATTCCGATCGGCTGCCGCCGCACGTTCTTCTCGTTCAGCACGTTGAAGATGCTGTTGGCCTTCAGGATCGCCAGCACCTTCTCATGGGCGTAGATCGTGAATGGCGAGCCCTCGCGCATCGAGAGCAGGCCCGCAACCGCGTCCACCTCGCCATTGGTCAGGATCACGCCGGCGATCGGGGTATGGCGCAGCGCGCCTTGCCTGGGATGCAGCTGTGGCGCGGCATTCAACTGCTGGCGGAGATCGGGCGCGGCGTTGATCAGGAACCAGTGCTCGCCGTCGCCGCTGAAGGCGACCGAGGCTTGCGTCCGCTGAAGCTCATGGCCGTTCGTACGGGCCGCCCGGCAGCCCTCGCATCCGCAATTCCATTGCGGAACTCCGCCGCCGGCTGCGGCGCCCAGGACGACGACGCGAAGCATGATCCGTCTCCTGGAAGCAACGTCGCGAGGTGGGTCTCAGGCCGACACAAATCCTGTCTTCCGGAAACGCATTGTGACCGAAAGAATCCGACCGAAAGATCCACCTGCGCTGAACGCGAACTCGCCAACCGCTTACTTGCGGGTGGCGCTCACATACATGTTGATTTCCATGCCGCACGGCACTTCGACGATCTTCGGGGCTTTCCAGGCCATTTCGGCTCTCCATTTTCTAGAATTCGGACGCGTCCGCCCATGGGTTAAATTACCGCGAGCACAAAAGTTCGCTAGTGAAATCTTCCCGAGAAGTCCATGTTGCGCCGCGAAATATCGCGGTTGGAACACCGTATTTGGTGAGGCAGTCTTGCGCTTGGCGCATTCGGTCGTGAACCCTGTCCTGATAAAGCAGTTGTGAGTGCAGTGCAGCTTTCAATCCGGTACAGGCGACCCAATTGGATCTCGGTGATGCCCAAATACTTCTTCAACACCCGTATCGGCGATGAATTGATCGTGGATCCTGAAGGCGAGGATCTGCGCAATCCCGATCGCGCCTGGGAGGTCGCCCGCCAGATGATCCTGGAAGTGGTGAAATCCGAGGGCGCCCAGCCGGCGCTCATGGAGGCGGTCATCGAGGTCACCGACGTCGCCGGCGAGATCGTGCTCGAATTTCCCTTCACCGAGGCGCTGCTGGATATGCCGGTTCAGTCGGCGACGAGGCACTAGAGGCACGCGAGGTGCGCTCCCTCCCCCGCCTGCGGGGGAGGGTTGGGGAGAGGGTGCATCCGCAACGGGACAATCCCCCAGAGGAGAAAGCCCCCACCCGCCGCGCTTCGCGCGTCGACCTCCCCCGCAAGCGGGAGAGGTTGCAGCGTGCCTGTGGTGAGACCAGGACGGCACTGACATCCCCCATTTTCCCTGCGAAATCTGCATGGCTTTGCCGCGTTCCCGGCGCTAAAAGACGCCGGTTATACGGAGCAAGCCATGCAAGATCTCTGGCGCCTGTCGGCCGCCGACCTCGCCACCCTCGTCAAGTCCCGGAAGGTATCCGCCAGGGAGGCGGCCAAGGCCGGCCTTGCCCGGCTCGATGCGGTCAATCCCAAGCTCAATGCGGTGATCGACCACCGGCCGGAGGATGTGCTCAAGCAGGCCGACGCCGTCGATGCCGCCATCGCCCGGGGCGAGGATCCCGGCGTGCTGGCCGGGGTGCCCGTCACCATCAAGGCCAATGTCGACCAGGAGGGCTTTGCCACCACCAACGGCCTCAAGCTTCAGCGCGACCTGATCGCGCGCGAGGACAATCCGGTGGTCGCCAATTTCCGTAAAGCGGGCGCCATCCTGCTCGGCCGCACCAATTGCCCGGCCTTCTCCTATCGCTGGTTCACCACCAACCTGGTCCACGGCGACACCAAGAACCCCCGCGATGCCTCGCTGACGCCGGGCGGCTCGTCCGGCGGCGCCGGCTCGGCGGTCGCGGCCGGCATCGGCCACATCGCCCATGGCACCGACATCGCCGGCTCGATCCGCTATCCCGCCTATGCCTGCGGCGTGCATGGCCTGCGGCCGACCCTCGGCCGCATCCCCGCCTTCAATCCGGCGCTGCCGGAACGCCCGATCGGCCCGCAGATCATGGCGGTGTCGGGGCCGCTGGCGCGCACCGTCAACGACATCAGGATTTCGCTTGCGGCCATGTCGGCGCGCGACATCCGCGACCCCTGGTATGTGCCGGCGCCGCTGGAAGGCCCCGCGCGGCCGAAGCGCGCCGCGATCTGCCTCAACCCGGACGGCCTTGCGACCACGCCGGAGGTGAAGGCGGCGGTGACCGACGCCGGCAAGCGCCTCGAACGCGCGGGCTGGACGGTCGAGACCATCGAGAACACGCCGCCAATGCGCGAGGCGGTCGAGTGGCAGACCAAGCTCTGGCTCGGCGACGGCTACGAGGCGCAGCTCGAAATGGCCGAGCGCGAGGGCGATCCCGGCGCGCTGGCCTGCCTGCGCGGCAACCGCGCCAAGGTCACGCCAATGGACCAGGCGAACTACGCCAAGGCCCTGACCCGCCGCGCCACGCTGACCCGCGACTGGATGCTGTTCTTCGAAAAGTATGCGGTGGTGCTGACACCGGTGTCCGGCGAACTGCCGTTCCCCGACCATCTCGACCGCAAGGATGACGAGTCCTTCAAGCGCGTCTGGGAGGCGCAATTGCCGCAGATCGCGATTCCCTTCATGGGCCTGCCGGGCCTGGTGGTCTCGACCGGTCTCGTCGGCAAGGCCCCCGTCGGCGTGCATATCGTGTCCGGCCGTTACCGCGAGGATCTGTGTCTGCTCGCCGGCGAAGCGATCGAGGCGGGCGGCGTGCCGCCGTCGCCGATCGATCCCGTGGGTTAGCGATGTCTGCGATCTACGACTTCAAGGCCAACTCGCTTCTCGGCGAGGAAGTCGCCCTGCGCCGCTTCGAGGGGCAGGTGCTCCTGATCGTCAACACCGCGAGCAAATGCGGCTTCACGCCGCAATATCGCGGCCTGGAGGATCTCTATCGCGATCTCTCGCCGCGCGGCTTCTCGGTGCTGGGCTTTCCCTGCAACCAGTTCGGCGCGCAGGAGCCGGGGCAGGCGAGCGAGATCCAGGAATTCTGCTCGACCCATTACGACGTCACCTTCCCGCTGTTCGAGAAGATCGACGTCAACGGCGCCCACGCGCATCCCCTGTATGAGTATCTGAAACACCAGCAATCCGGACTGCTGGGCGCCTCCATCAAATGGAATTTCACGAAATTCCTGGTGGACCGCGCCGGCAAGGTGATCGCGCGCTACGCGCCGACCGCACGGCCCGAAGGATTGCGGCAGCAAATCGAGACCCTGTTATGAGCGAGACGATCATGAGCGACGAATTTCCCGACCGCCTGTCGGTCGATCCGAACAGCCCGTACTACAACGCGGACATCCTGGCGCGCGACGTCGGCATCCGCTTCAAGGGCGTCGAGAAGACCAATGTCGAGGAGTACTGCATCAGCGAAGGCTGGGTCCGCGTCACCGCCGGCAACGCCAAGGACCGCCACGGCAACCCGCTGACCATCAAGGTGCATGGCCCGGTCGAGCCGTATTTTCGGGATAAGAAATGACGGCGAAGCCGTCATTCCGGGGCGATGCGAAGCATCGAACCCGGAATCTCGAGATTCCGGGTCTGGTCCTTCGGACCATCCCGGAATGACGCGCTAACAAATCGAGAGCCAATCCCATGTCCGTCCGCATCGTCGACGTCCGCGAGATCACCAAGCCGATCTCCTCGCCGATCCGCAACGCCTATATCGACTTCACCAGGATGACGACGAGCCTGGTCGCCGTCGTCACCGATGTGGTGCGCGATGGCAGGCGCGTTGTCGGTTACGGCTTCAATTCCAATGGCCGCTACGGGCAGGGCGGCCTGATCCGCGAGCGCTTTGCCTCGCGCATTCTGGAGGCCGATCCGAAGTCGCTGCTGGATGCGGCCGCTAACAATCTCGACCCCGACAAGGTCTGGGCCGCGATGATGACCAATGAGAAGCCGGGCGGCCACGGCGAGCGCTCGGTCGCGGTCGGCACCATCGACATGGCGGTGTGGGACGCGGTGGCGAAGATCGCCGGCAAGCCGCTGTTCCGCCTGCTCGCCGAGCGTCACGGCGTCAAAGCCAATCCGCGCGTGTTCGTCTACGCCGCCGGCGGCTATTACTATCCCGGCAAGGATCTCTCGATGCTGCGTGGCGAGATGCGCGGCTATCTCGACCGCGGCTACAACGTCGTGAAGATGAAGATCGGCGGCGCTGATATCGACGAGGACCGCACCCGCATCGAGGCGGTGCTGAAGGAGATCGGCGGGGACGCGCAGCTCGCCGTCGACGCCAACGGCCGCTTCAACCTGGAAACCGGCATCGCCTACGCCAAGATGCTGCGGGATTATCCCTTGTTCTGGTACGAGGAGGTCGGCGATCCCCTCGACTATGCGCTTCAGGCTGCGCTCGCCGAATTCTATCCGGGCCCGATGGCGACAGGCGAGAACCTGTTCAGCCACCAGGATGCCCGCAATCTGATCCGCTATGGCGGCATGCGCCCGGACCGCGACTGGCTGCAATTCGACTGCGCGCTGTCCTACGGCCTGTGCGAATACCAGCGCACGCTGGAGGTGCTGAAAACCTACGGCTGGTCGCCGAGCCGCTGCATCCCGCATGGCGGCCACCAGATGTCGCTCAACATCGCGGCCGGCCTCGGTCTCGGCGGCAACGAGAGCTACCCCGACCTGTTCCAGCCCTACGGCGGCTTCCCCGACGGCGTCCGCGTCGAGAACGGCCACATCACCATGCCGGATTTGCCGGGCATCGGCTTCGAGGGCAAGTCGGACCTCTACAAGGAGATGAAGGCGCTGGCGGAGTAGGGTTGGAGCGCGAAGGCCGCGCCAATTATTCAGTGTCGTCCCGGCGAAGGCCGGGACCCATAACCCCAGGGAGGAGTTATGGGGCGAACTGGTAACTCCGAATCTTCGCCAAACCTAATCCTGTGGTTATGGGTCCCGGCCTTCGCCGGAACGACGTTGAGGAGGCAGCGTTCTCGCGATCACGACAACCGCATATCCAGCAGCCGCCGGCCTTCGCCCTTCAGCAGCTTCTTCACCGCGCTCGAGGCGACGACTTCGCCGTCATTGGCATAGGCCTCGTGGTTCTTCTCGATGTCGTCGAGGCGGTAGAGGTAGTTGACCATCACGCCGGCCGATTCGCGCAGGCCCTTCGGCGAGAGGTCGCCGAGCCAGTTGATGCGCTCGAGACGGGCGCCGTTGCCGAGATGGAAACGGGCGACGGAATCGATCAGCTTGCCCTTTGGCGTGCGTGCTTTCAGGAAGTAGTGGGCGGCGAGCGGTTCGATCACGCTGCGCAACTGCGCGGTCGCGTCCGCATCCTCGAACCATTTCGGCTCGTCGAGGCGCTTCAGCAGCTCGCGATCCTCGTCCGACAGCGGCAGGTCCTTGTCCTGCTTCACCCACTGCATGAAGCCGGGCACCGGCGACAGCGTCACGAACGTGTCGAGCTTCGGCGTTTCGCGGCGCAGCTCCTCGACCACCTGCTTGATCAGGAAGCTGCCGAAGGAGATGCCGCCGAGACCGCGCTGGGTATTGGAGATCGAGTAGAACACGGCGGTGCGGGCGCGCTCGATCGCGACGGACTGACGGTCGACCGCGAGCAGGGGTTGAATCGCGCCGGGGATGGTCTCGGTCAGCGCGACCTCGACGAAGATCAGCGGCTCGTCCACCATCGCCGGATGGAAGAAGGCGTAGCAGCGGCGGTCGACCGGATCGATGCGGCGGCGCAGATCGTCCCAGTCGCTGATCTCGTGGACTGCTTCGTAACGAATGATCTTTTCGAGGATGTTGGCCGGGGTCGACCAGTCAATCCGGCGCAGCACGAGAAACCCCCTGTTGAACCACGACGAGAGAAGATGTGAGACGTCGCGATCGAGCGCGGCGAAATCGGTGTGCCCCTTCATCATGCCGAGCAGATCGGCGCGCATGTTGACGAGATCGCCGGTGCCGCCGGGCGCGCGGTTGAGGCGGCGGATCAGCTCCTGCCGGCGCGGCTCGGAAGCGAAATGCAGCGAGCTCGCGTCCTCGTCGCTGGGCTTGGCGCGCCATTTCTCGATGGCCTTGGACAGCCGTTCCCGGTCCGGCCCGAAGTCGCGCACCAGTGCCTCGAAGAAGGCGCGGCGTCCGGTCGCATCCAGCTCCTGGTAGAGATCGAGCACCTCGCGCGCCATCGCGGTGCCGGAGGCCTCCCCCCGGCCCGAGAGCAGCGCGCCGCAGAGCTCGATCAGCCCGTCGGCGTCCTGTTTGGTATCCGAGGTATCGCCGCGACGAAGCAGCGTGCGGCCGCGCTCGGAAATCGTGGCGAGCAGGTCGGAGAAGAAGGCGTTGGCCATCTGGGCTTTTTTCGATTCCGGTTTGTGCGTTGCGGAAGCTTACACGGGATTTAGGCGGAAGCCGATCACAATCAAGCAGTCGTATTCTGCATCTTTAGCTGTGCCATGCATCCCACGAAGGCTGTCATGCCCCGCGGAGACTGTCATGCCCCACTGTCATGCCCCGCGAAGGCGGGGCATCCAGTACCCCGCGGCTTTTCGATTCTAGCCGCGCCGTCTCGGAGTACTGGATCGCCCGGTCAAGCCGGGCGATGACACCGCGTGTGTCGCGGCAATCGCCGCGAGTTCGGAGCGGCCGCTACCCCTTCCCCGCAAACTCCGTCGGTGTCCGCCCCGTGACCTGGCGGAACGCGGCCGAGAAGGCGGGAACGCTGGCATAGCCGAGCTGGGCGGCGAGCTGCTTGACCGAGACATTGGCATCCGTCGACAGCCTTTCGATGGCGGCCGCGATGCGGGCGCGCTGGCACCAGCTCTTGAAGCTCAGTTGCGTCTCCGTCGAGAACAGCCGCGACAGCGTGCGCGCGGAGGTTGCGACCTCGCGCGCCAGCGTGTCGATGTCGTGCAGGCCGGTGGGATCGTCGAGCACGATCATGGCGGCGCGCCGGCAGCGCGGCTCGCGCGGCAGCGGCACGAAGGTCGCGGAATCCTCGGCCTGGTGCAATTCCAGCATCACCAGGCGCACCAGCAGCTCGGTGCGTTCCTCAGTGTTGCGGGCGTCGAACAATGCGAGGATCGCCTGGTTGAGCAGCGGCGACACCCGCACCACGAATTCCTTGGTCAGGCTCTTGAGGCGCTGCTCGCGCTTCAGCCACGGCAGGTCGAAATACAGCGTGCGCAACTCGATGTCGGCCAGCAGATCGATGGCATGCTCGAGCCCGGCCGGCACCCAGACCGCGCGGTCCGGCGGCACCAGCCAGCGGCCCTTGGGCGTCGTCACCTGCATCGTGCCCTTGGCCGCATAGACCAGCTGCGCCTCGCGGTGCATGTGCGGGTCGAGCCGCATTCCCTTGGGGTAGTCGCGCGCGACCAGGTGCACGCCCGCGGGCGAGCGATGGTTGCTCCGGACCTCCCGCAGGATTGGCGTTTCGACGACAGTCATTGGCAGCATCCCGTCATGCCCAGGACATATAACTCATTTCGGAGCAGGAGAGGATTCGGAATGAACAGTCCCGGCCGGGTGATCGGCTTCGTCAACGCAGGCCATTTCATCGACCATTATGCGATGCTGATCTTCGCCGCCGCCGTGATCATCATGGGGCCGGCGCTCGGCATGGCCTATTCGGAACTGCTGCCTTATGCGACGCCGGGTTTCATCGCCTTCGGCGCGGGTTCGCTGCTCACCGGCTGGCTCGGCGACCGCTGGAGCCGCCGCCACATGATGCTGATCTTCTTCATCGGCATTGGCGCCGCCATGATCTCGGTCGGCTTCGTGCAGACGCCGCCGCAGCTCGGCGCGGCGCTGTTCGCGATCGGCATCTTCGCCTCGATCTACCACCCCGTCGGGACCGCCATGATCGTGTCCTATGCCGACAAGCTCGGCCGCGAGATGGGGCTGAACGGCGTCTGGGGCAATCTCGGCGTTGCCTCGTCCGCACTGGTCACCGGCGTGATCGGGCAATATCTCGGCTGGCGCTTCGCCTTCATCGTTCCCGGCGTGGTGACGATCCTGATCGGCATCGCGTTTGCGATGATGGTCGTGCATGAGGACCGCAAGGGCTCGAAGCAGGCCGCGGCGCAGGCGCGGGTGGCGAAGCAGGACATGTGGCGCGTGATCCTGGCGCTGCTGATCGTGGTGATCGCGATCTCCACGACCTTCAACGCGGTGACCGTCGCGCTGCCAAAGCTGTTCGCGGAGCGGCTCGCGGACCTCACGAAAAGTCCGGCGCTGCTCGGCGTCATCGCGGCCTGCGTCTACGTGTTCGGCGCGATGACCCAGTACACGATCGGCCGGCTGCTCGACCGCTATTCGCTGAAGGCGGTGGCGCTGCCGCTGTCCTTCATGCTGGCGCCGTTTTTGTATCTGGCGGCGAGCCTGTCCAACCTGCCGCTGATTCTGGTTTCGATCGGCATCGTCATGGGTGCGTTCGGGCAGGTCACGGTCAACGACGCCATGGTTGGCAAATACACCACCGAGGAGTGGCGCTCGCGTGCCTATGCGGTGCGCTATTTCGTCGGCTTCACCGCGGCCGGCGCCTCCGTCGGCCTGGTCGCCTGGCTCTACGAGCAGGGCGGCTTCGTCACCATGCTGCACGCGTTTGCCGCACTCTGCCTGCTCGCGATCGCCGCCGCGCTCATCCTGCCGCGCGAGATCAGGACGCCGCAGGCGGTGTGAGGGGATTCAACCCTGCCGCCATTCCGGGGCGTCGCGTAGCGACGAGCCCGGAATCCATTTCTCCGCGGTCTCTGTTGCTCGATGGATTCTCAGATGCGCAATTGCGCATCATAGCTCGCGCCTGTCGGCGCGCCCCGGAATGACGGGAAGAGACGCTCGGAATGACGGGGGAGACGGCGGACGTCGCGATACGCCATGCACGCCACCCATGATGCCATCATGCCGGTGTTTTGCCCGACGGAGCAAGTCATTTCGGCAAGGCCGAAATTTCTCAAGTCTTTTCAACCCCATCTCTACTGTGCATGGGGTTGTTTGCGCATTTTTTGTCGGAGGGGGCTTCCGTCCAGCTAGGACTTCACCTCCGCGACCGGCTGCGCCTTCGGCGCCTTCTTCGACGCCCGCCAATTCTCGAACCGCTGCACCACCACGAAGAAGGCCGGCACGAACAGCACCGCGAGGCAGGTCGAGGCCAGCATGCCCGAGAACACCGTGATGCCGATCGATTTGCGGGCACTGGCGCCGGCACCGGTCGCGATCACCAGCGGGACCACGCCGAGGATGAAGGCGAACGAGGTCATCAGGATCGGGCGGAAGCGGGCGCGCGCCGCCTCGATCGCGGATTCCAGCACGGGCCTGCCGTCGCGGTTATGCAGCTCGAGCCCGACCTCGACGATCAGGATCGCGTTCTTGGCCGACAGCGCGATCAGCAGGATCAGGCCGATCTGGCAATAGAGGTTGTTGTCGATCTTCAAGGCGTTGAGGATCAGCATCGGCCCGATCAGCGACAACGGCACCGCGAGGATCACCGAGATCGGCGCGTACCAGCTCTCGTACTGGCCGGCGAGCACGAGATAGACCAGCAGCATCGCGAGCCCGAACACCCAGTAGATCTGGTTACTGACCGCCTTCTCCTGATAGGACATCGCGGTCCATTCATAGCCGGTGCCCGGCGGCAGCGTCTTGTCCGCGATCTCTTCCATCAGTTGCAGCGACTGGCCGGAGGAATAGCCCTGCGCCGGCAGGCCGATGATGGTCGAGGACGGATAGAGGTTGTAGAGGCTGATCAGCGACGGGCCCGTGACCGGCGTGATCTTGGCGACGGTGCCGGTCGGGATCATGTCGCCGTTCGAGTTGCGCACCTGCATGTTGGCGATGTCGCGCTCGGTGACGCGGAACGCCGGATCGGCCTGGGTATAGACCTGGAACACGCGGCCGAACTTGTTGAACTGGTTGACATAGGACGAGCCGAGATAGGTCGAGAGCGCCGCGAACACCTGGTCCGTCGTCACGTGCAGGGTCTGGGTCTTGATGCGGTCGATCTCGACATTGAATTGCGGCACCGACGAGCGGAACGAGGATTGGACGCGCTGCAGCGCGCTCTGGCTCTGGGCGTTGGAGACCATTGCGCCGGTGATGGCCTGGAGCTTTGCGAAATCGCTGTTGCCGTCGCGCAGCTCGACCTGCATCGAGAAGCCGGCCGCGTTGCCGATGCCCTGGATCGGCGGCGGCGGCAGCACCAGGGTGCGCGCTTCCATGATGACCGCGAGCTTGTCGTTCAGCCCGTACACCAGCGAACGCAGGTCCTCGCCGGGTCCCTTGCGCGCGTCCCAGTCCTTCAGGATGATGTAGGCGACGCCGGCATTGGCAAGGCTGGCGCTGTTGTCGAGTGCGGAGATGCCGGCGATGGTGATGACCTGCTGGACGCCCGGCGTCTCTTTGATGAGCTCGCTGGCCCGGTCGAGCACCTTCTGGGTCCGTTCCAGCGAGGCGCCGTCGGGCAGCTGCACGGCGGCGATCAGATAGCCCTGGTCCTCGATCGGCAGGAAGCCGGTCGGCACCCGCGACAGGCCGTAGCCGCCGATCCCGATCAGGACCAGTGCAACCGCAACCGACGCCGTGGCGTGCCTGACCAGGAATCCGATCAGCCGGATGTAGCCGCGCTCGACGCGGTTGTAGACGGCGTTGAAGCCCCGGTAGAAGAAGTTGCGCTGCTCCGGCGGCACCGCCGGCCGCAGCCAGAGCGCGCATTGCGTCGGCTTCAGCGTCGCCGCGTTGATGGCGCTGAGCAGCGCGGTTGCCGCGATCACCAGCGCGAACTGCGAATAGATGCGGCCCGTGAGGCCGGCGAGGAACGATGCCGGCAGGAACACCGAGATCAGTACCAGGGTGATGCCGACGATCGGCGCGAACAGCTGGTCCATCGCCCTGATCGCGGCGTCGTGGCCGTTCATGCCCTGCTCGATATTGTGGGCGGCGCCTTCGACCACGACGATGGCGTCGTCGACCACGATGCCGATCGCCAGCACGATCGCGAACAGCGTCGACATGTTGATCGTGAAGCCGAGCGCCGCCATTGCGGCGAAGGCGCCGATGATGGTCACCGGCACCGTGGTCGCCGGCACCAGCATGGCGCGCCAGTCCTGCAGGAACACCAGGATCACGACCAGCACCAGCAGGCCAGCCTCGATCAGCGTCATGTAGACCTCGTGCACCGAGGCCTGCACGAACTTGGTGGTGTCGAACGGGGTGTCGTATTTGATGCCTTCGGGGAAACGCTTGGCGAGCTCCGCCATCTTCTTCTCGACGGCCTGCTCGACCTGGAGCGCATTGGCGCCGGGCGACTGGAACACGCCGATGCCGGTGGCGGGCTGCTTGTTCAGCGAGAAGATCTGACTGTAGGTCTGCGCGCCCAATTCGACCCAGCCGACGTCGCGCACGCGCGTGACGTCGCCGCTGGTGCCTGATTTGACGATGATGTTCTCGAACTGGGTGGTGTCGTCGAGCCTTCCGTTGACGTTGAGCGTGTACTGGAACGCCTGGCCCGGCGGCGTCGGCGGCGCGCCGACCTGGCCGGCCGAGACCTGCTGGCTCTGCTGCTGGATTGCGTTGATGACGTCCTGCGGCACGAGGCCACGGACTTGCAGCTTGTTGGGATCGAGCCAGACCCGCATCGAATACTGGCCGGCGCCGAACACCGTGACGTTGCCGACGCCGGGCAGGCGGGAGAGCTCGTCGCGGATGTTGATGGTGGCGTAGTTGCTCAGGTAGAGGCTGTCGAACCTGGAATCCGGCGAGGTCAGCGTCACGAACAGCAGGATCGAGGTCGATCTCTTCTGCACGGTGACGCCCTGGTTCTGCACGGAGGTCGGCAGCTGCGACAGCGCGCTGGAGACGCGGTTCTGCACCAGCACCTGCGCGAAGTTGAGGTCGGTGCCGATCTTGAAGGTCACGGTCAGCGTATAGGTGCCGTCGGAGCCGCTGTAGGACTGCATGTAGAGCATGTCCTCGACGCCGTTGACCTGTTGTTCTATCGGCAAGGCAACCGTGTCGATCACGGTCTTGGCGCTGGCGCCGGGATAGCGCGTCGTCACCTGCACCGTCGGCGGCACCACGTCCGGATATTGCGCGATCGCGAGGTTGAACAGCGCCACGCCGCCGATCAGGATCATCAGAAGCGCGATGACGTTCGAGAGGACCGGGCGCTCGATGAAGAATTTTGAGATCATGGCCGGCGGCCCCTCACTTGGCAGATCACTTGGCAGATCACTTGGCCGACGCCTGCGGCTGCTCGATCTTCGTGACTTGCGGGTCGATCTTCTGGCCAGGGATCACCCGGAGCAGCCCTGCGATGACGACGCGGTCGTCCGGCTTCAGGCCGCTCTCGATCACGCGCAGGCCGTTGTCCAGGGGACCGATCTGCACCTTGCGCTGCTCGACAATGTTGTCGCTGTTGACCACCAGGAGATAGCGGCCGCCCTGGTCGCTGCCGAGCGCGGTGTCGGGAACGAGGAGGGCGCTCTTGTCCTGGTCGAAGGGCACCCGGACGCGGACGAAATAGCCGGGCAGCAGCGCCCGCTTGTCGTTGGGCAAGACGCCGCGCACCGCGAGCGTGCCCGTCGATGTATTGAGGGTCGGCGCGACGTAGTCGAGGTGTCCTTCATGCGGATAGCCGGTCTCGGTCTGCAGGCCCACCTGGATCGGAAACTGCTTGAGATCGACCGGCGTCAGTCCGCGCCGCTGCGCCTCGGCGCGGATGCGCAGCACATCCTGCTCGTTGACCGTGAAGTTCACCCAGATCGGATCCATCGCGACGATGGTTGCGAGCTGGGTCGGGGAGGAGACGCCGACGAGTTCGCCGACCGAGACCAGGTGCGCGCTCACGATGCCGTCGAACGGCGCGCTGACCTTGGTGTAGCCGTAATTGACCTCGGCGAGCCTCGTATTGACCTGGGCCTGCTGGAGACTGGCCTGGGCGTTGTCGCGGGTCGAGGTCGAGGTGTCCAGCGTCGCCTGCGAAACCGCCTGGCGCTGCACGAGATCGACCTGTCGCTTGAAATCGGCTTCGGCCTGCTTGAGCGTGGCCTGCGCGCCGACCTCGGCCGCCTGCGCCTGCTCGAGCTTGAGCTTGTAGGTGTCCGGCTCGATCGTGAACAGCTGGGTGCCCTGCTTGACGAAAGTGCCGTCCGTGTAGTCGATCGATTGCAGAAAGCCCTGCACGCGCGCCACGAGATCGACACTCTTGATCGGCGCGGTGGTGCCGGTGGCCTCGACATAGCGGGTCACCGCGCGCTGCACGGGCGCTGCGACGTCCACCTTGGGCGGCGGCGGCGCCACGAAACTGTTCTTGTCCTCGCAGCCGGCGAGCGCGATCAGCGTCGCCGCGGCGGCCAGCGCCCGCCCGATACGTCTCCACTCTCCATTGCGTTGTGCGGGAGATGCGGAATTCGCGCAGGTCATTCGATGGCCCCCGATTGCTGTCTGTCGGTGCGGCAGGCTAGCAACAAATGACCGGGCGTGGAACACCATAGCCATGGCAGTCGCGGGCCTTGCACTGCAAACGGCAGCGTGGCCTTTGACAGGTTTGTCATGACAAATGGCTTTTCATCGCGCGCACGATCGACCAGAATTGTCGAAGGCCGCGCGACGGGCGTGAGGCGGACGGAAAAGAAGCAGACAAGATAAGCGGACAAGATAAGAAGAAACGCGAGGAGAAAATGACATGCCAATGCCACTCCGGTCGGCTCTCGCCGGCCTCGTTCTCGCAGCGGTGGTTGCCATGCCCGCGCTAGCTGATGGCCTGAAAGAGGACATCGCGCCGACCGGAAAACTGCGCGTCGCGATCGCGATCAGCCCCGCGGGTGGTGCGTTCTGGTCGACCAAGACGGAAGCGGGCTATGCCGGCGTGCCGGTCGATCTCGGCAAGGCGATGGCCGCGCAACTCGGCGTGCCCGTCGAATATGTCGTGCACCAGAATTCCGGACAGATCACCGACGCGGCGTCGAAAGGCACCTGGGATGTGACCTGGCTGCCCAAGGATCCCGAGCGCGAGACCAAAATGATGTTCGGCCCGATCTACGAGGTCGCGGACGCCACCTACATTGTCAAGCCTGGCTCGAGCATCACCAGTTTCGGCACGCTCGACCAGCCCGGCATCAAGGTCGCGGCCGTCAACGCGACGACCACCATGCGCGGTGCGATCGCGCATCTGAAGCATGCGAAGGTCACGGGCTATCAGACTTATGACGAGATCTTCAGCCTGCTGAAGAGCGGCGAGATCGACGCCTTCGCGCTGTCGCGCGACCAGCTCAACAAGATGGCGCAGAAGATTCCCGGCTCGCGCGTCCTCGACGAGACGTTCAAGAAGACGGTGACTGCCGTCGCCGTGCCGCTCGGCCACAGCCAGGCGCTGACCTTCGTAACCAGGTTCATGAACGAGGCGGTGACGAATGGCACGCTGCGCAAGGCCTATGACAACAACGGCCTGAAGGACACGCCGATCCGGACGGAATAACGCTGTCGAATCTGGACCTTGCGCCGCGGTCTCGTGGTGGCGCGGCGGTGTCCGGATCGTCTTTGCGATTGTGAAAAATCTTGTCGGAGCAATTGCGCAAATTGTCGCTTGCGTCAAACTGACACAGCTCTGTCACCCGTGTTCGCTAAGGTCCCGAAGGTCGGCGTCATTCCTTCGGGGCAAAAACGATGAAATCCAGACTTCTTGCGACGGCCGCGATTTTCGCGGCCGCGACGGCACTTGCGTGCAGCATTCCGGTCCTCGCAGACGATTTCGGTCGGGGGCAGGATCAAGATCATGACCATGATCGCGATCATCATCGCCATCCGCACGACATCCACACCGAGACGCCGATCAAGCATCTCGTCATCATCTTCAACGAAAACCGCTCGTTCGATCATTACTTTGCGACCTATCCGAACGCGGCCAATCCGTCGGGCTCGATCCCCTTCGTGCCCAAGCCGCACACGCCGAAGGTCAACAACCTCGTCACGGCGAATCTGCTGGTCCATAACCCGAACAACAGCCCGGCCAACGGCACCGGCGCGACCGATCCGTTCCGGCTCGACCGCACCCAGGCCAACACGCGCTCGCAGAACCACTCCTACACGCCCGAGCAGCAGGCCGTGGACAACGGCAAGGAAGACCTGTTCCCGAAATTCACCGGCCGCGGCACCGCCGGCGGCGCCGGCGCGTTCGGCACCAACGGCCAGGTGATGGGCTATTTCGACGGCAACACCGTCACCGCGTTCTGGAACTACGCCCAGCACTTCGCCATGAGCGACAATCACTGGACCGACACGTTCGGCCCGTCGACGCCCGGCATGCTCGAGGTGGTCTCGGGCCAGACCAACGGCGTGCAGAACATCGTCGGCACGTCGGCGTCGATCGCCGATGGCCAGGGCGGCCTGACGCTGATCGGCGACACCGACCCGGGCTACGATTCATGCTCGAGCACGACGAGCACCATGTTGATGACCGGCAAGAACGTCGGCGATCTCCTCAACGACGAGCACATCAGCTGGGGCAGCTTCATGGGCGGCTTCGACCTGACGCTCAAGAACGCCAACGGCACCACCGGTTGCGGGCGCAGCACCTTCTCGAGCAACGTCAACGGCACCATCGTCGATTACAGCCCGCACCACGCCTTCTTCCAGTACTTCAAGTCCACCGCCAACCCGACCCATGCGCGGCCGAGCTCGGTCCATGCGGTCGGCCATACCTACGCGATGGACGGCAAGACCCTCGATCCGGCCAACCACGGCTACGATCTCGAGGACTTCTATGCGGCGGTGAAGGCCGGCAATTTCCCGGCCGTCTCCTACATCAAGATGCCGGCCTTCCAGGACGGTCATGCCGGCAACTCCGATCCGCTCGACGAGCAGGTCGGCAATGTCGAACTGATCAACTTCCTCCAGAAGCAGCCGGAGTGGCGCGAGACCGCCGTCATCATCACCTATGACGACTCCGACGGCTGGTACGACCATCAGTACGTTGCGCCGAAGAACGCCTCCTATGATCCGACCGCCGATCAGGTCAACGGCCCCGGCCTGTGCGGCCTCGGTCCGCAGAAACAGCCAGCGCCGAAGGGCCTCGGCGGCCAGCCGGTGAACGGCCGCTGCGGTCCCGGCACGCGCGTGCCCTTCATCGTGGTCTCGCCCTACGCCAAGTCGAATTTCGTCAGCCACACCTATATCTCGCAGGCCTCCGTGGTGCGGTTCATCGAGGACAATTGGCTGCGCGGCCGGCGTCTGGGCGGCGGTTCGTTCGACGCCTCCGCCGGATCGATCATGGACCTGTTCGACTTCGATCAGGACCATCGCCACGACTTCCGGATGGACGCTCTGTTCCTCGATCCGACCTCCGGCACGGTCATTGTCAGCCCGCCGGACGAGCACCACCACCACTAGTCCAACGGGACAACTTATGAACAGCCGCACCATGTGGCTTCTCGGCGTCGGCCTGCTCGCGCTGGCCGGCGCCGTCTTTGCCGCCGAGACGCAAGGCTTCGCGGAGGCGAATTCGGCCGGCGCGAACCCCAATCCGGTTCGTCTCATGCGTCCGCCCACAGCTCCGCTGTCCGCGATGGCGCAGCTCGGCAGGGAGATATTCCTCGACGCCTCGCTGTCTTCGTCCGGCACGCTGTCATGCGCGTCCTGCCACAGTCAGGATCATGCCTACGGTCCACCCAATGACGGGCCGGTGATGCTCGGTGGCGCGAGCTTGTCGCGGCAAGGCGCACGCGCGGTGCCGTCGCTGACATATCTCGATCGCCACCCGAATTTCAGCATCGGCCCCGACAAGGGCGACGACGACAACGTCATCGATCTCGCGCAGATGGCCGCGCTCGGTCAGCAGGCCGCACGCGCGACGAAAACCGCGGGCGGCACCGCGGCGTCGGCTGCGAACATCGTGCCGCAGGGCGGCCTGTTCTGGGACGGCCGCGCCGACACGCTTCAGGATCAGGCGCTCTTCCCGCTGCTCGACCCCAACGAGATGGACGGCGGCAGCGCCGAGATCGTCGCGGACAAGCTGCGCCGCGCGCCTTACGTGCAGCGTTTCGTCGAGCTGTTCGGCGCAGGTGTGCTCAAAAATCAGAGGCTCCTGATCGCCGAGGCGATGTTTGCGGTGGCGCGTTATCAGGTGGAGGAGCCGAGCTTCCATCCCTACACCAGCAAGTATGACTACTGGCTCGAGGGCAAGGCGCGGCTGAGCGAAAGCGAGCTGCGCGGCCTGCAATTGTTCAACGATCCCGACAAGGCCAATTGCGCCGGCTGCCATACCTCGGCGCCGACCCGTGATGGCCTGCCGCCGCTGTTCACCGACCACCAGTACGAGGCGCTCGGCGCGCCGCGCAATGCCGCGCTCGCCGCCAATCGCGACCCGAATTACTTCGATCTCGGCGTCTGCGGCCCGCACCGCACCGACATTTCCGACCAGACGCAATATTGCGGCATGTTCCTGACGCCGACGCTGCGCAACACGGCGATCCGCCGCGCGTTCTTCCACAACGGCGTCTTCAAGACCCTCGACGAGGTGCTGGATTTCTACAATTTCCGCGACACCAATCCGGAAAGGGTGTTTCCGCGTGCGGCCGACGGCGCGGTTCAGAAGTACAACGACCTCCCGCAAAAATATCACGCCAATGTCGACGTCACCGATCCGCCCTTCGACCGGCACCCCGGCGACAAGCCGGCGATGACGGAGCAGGACGAAGCCGACATCATCGCGTTCCTGAAGACGCTGACGGACGGCTACAGGCTGGAGAACTGATGACCCAACATTGCGTACCGCCCCTCAGCGCGGCTTGATCTCTGCGTATTTCGTCATCGCTTTCTCGAACTTCCGGTTGAACAACCACATCGCGCCAAGAATCTCGCGGAAGCTCGCCGAGGTTCGCGCCCGGTCGGCCTGCCCGAAGGCGAAGATGCTGTTGTTGCGCAGATGTTTCATGATCGTGGGACTGGACACCCTGTAGTCGAGCAGATCGCCTGACTTGAGTGCGGACCGCGTTGGCGTGGGAATGATCTGGATCAGCTCGAACAGCTTCATCTGGTCGATCGGGTCTGGCAGCGTCTTCACGATCGCTGGGATTTCGCGGAAGACGTCCGCATGCGCATTCATGAGGCCGTCGCGCACGTTGGTCCAGTGATTGAAGCGGTGATCGGTGCCGCGGGCCCGCGCCTCTTCCTTGTCGTCGCGCGCGTTCAGTTCGGGATCGGCCGCCGCGATCTCTGCCTTGATGGCCTCCCATTTCCTGCGCCCGTTCCGGTCTTCGGACGGGCCGGTTTGCAAGCTGCCCATATAGGTGTTCGAGCGGCCGTTGCGGACATTCTGCTTGCCGTTGGTCTCCGCAAAGAACAGCCCGAGGCTGATCCGCCCCGCCGCTTCGGCGTGCACCGGCGCAAGCCCCTTGACCCGCGCGATCGCGCTGGCGAGATCGACGACGTCCTTGAACGGCGTGGCCGAGGCTTGCGCGCCGGCGGGCGGCGCCTCCATGAGGTCGAACAGCTTTCCGTATTCGTCGATCAGAGGTTCGATGTCGGCATCGAAATAGGCTGGAGGGATCTCGAACTTGTTGGGTCGGCCGATCCTCGACGGCATGACGTCCGTGAGATCCTTGTAAGCACTGATCACCGCGACGCGGGCAAGATAGATGGCCTGTCCCGGCAGGTTCGGCAGCGGCTGCTTCGCCTCGATCTGGCCGCGCCGCTCGGCAAGGATGGCTTTGAAATCGCCGAGCGCGCGATCATAGGCGGCAACCGCATCGGATTGCTTCGTCGTGAGCGGGCCCGGTTGGCTCACGGCGGGCGATGCGAGGATCAGCCCAAGCGCCGCTATGATTGCGGCGGCGTGATATCGTGCTCTCATGGCCGGTTCCCTGGGCCTGTCGATTCGATGGCCAGGGGGATCGTAAGCATCGGAGGCGAGGGCTGGCGAGCGGCAAATTCCCACGCGGCCCGAATTCGCCGCCTCACGCCGCCTGGTAATCCGGCGCGGAGGCGAGAAACCGCGCATAGGCATCTGCATCCGGCGGCAGGAAGCGGCCCGCGAGCCCGCCGCGCTTCTGCTCCCTGGCGCCGATGTCGGCCATCAGCTCGTCGAAATGACGGTAGTGATAGGGCGCGACGCAGAGGCCGCCATAGACGCCGGCGGCCGGCCGTTCGACCCGCTTGAAGTGCAGCATCATCTCGATGTTGTCGCGCATCTGTTGCGCGCTCGGCTGGCGTGCGAGCTGTCCGTCGGCGTAACGGACCAGCCAGTTGGCGGCGAGGTCGGCGCAGAGCACGGTGCAGAACGAAGAGTTGAAGCCGACGAAGCCGAGCTCCGGCAGGTCGGGATTGGCGATCAGGCGATAGAGCCGGTACTGCCCGTCCGCATCGACCAGCTTGGCCTGGTACGCGTCGGGCAGGAACGGCACGCCGAGCTTGTAGCCGATCGCGAGCACCGCGACATCGGCCGCCACCCGCTCGCCGCCGCTCATCACGATGGTGTCGCCGTCGTAATGGTCGAAGCTGCCGAACACGGCCTTGATGCGGCCGTCGGCCACCATCGGATGGAAGCCGGGCGTTGCGATCGGCACCGAGCAGTTGACGCCATCCTCGATCCGCTCTTTCGGCACCATGTTGCATTGCTTCAGCTTGAGCTGTGCCTTCAACAGGCTCTCCAGCCCGCGCCAATTCGCCCACACCAAGGGCGCGGCAATGCGATGCGCAAGCCGTGCCATCGCGCTGATGCCCCATCCCGGAAACATCTCCTCCTGCGCGCGGATGTAGAGGATGCGCTTGAAGTTGACGAGACCGCCGATGAAGTAAGGAATGCGCCAGACCGGCTCGCGCATCACGATCGTCACCTCGCGTGCGCCCGCCTTCACCGCGTTCACCGCGATGTCGGTGGCCGATTTCGATCCGCCGAGCACGACGACGCGCCGTCCTTTCGCCAGGTGAGGATCGTTGTATTTCGATGAATGCAGGATCTGCCCGCCCTGCGCGACAAAGCCGTCTTCGCCGGGGCAGCGCAGCTCCCGCGGCTCGTTGAACTGTCCGGTGCAGACCGCGACGAAGTCGAAATCTTCGCTCGAGGACGCGCCGTCCTTGTCCGAGAGCGCGAGCGTCCAGCCCGGTCTGCCGTCGGCGCGCCGCGCCATGTCCGACACGCTGGTGTTGAAACGCAGCATGCGGTCGAGGCCATGACTTCGCGCGTAGTCGGTGAGGTAAGCGTGGACCTGCGGTCCGGTCGGCCATTCCGGATAGGCTTCGGGCATGGCGCGGTCGGTGTAGCGGTAGAGCTCCTTCGGGCTCTGGGTCTGCACCTCCGGATAGGAGCGCGCCGGCTCCCAGACGCCGCCGAGATCGGCGCTGCGTTCGATGATGGTGACCCGGTGACCGCGGGTCGAGAACGCCTTTGCGGCGGCAAGGCCGGAGACGCCGGCGCCGATCACGCAGACATGCTTTGGACTGACCATGGGATTGCTCGCGAGCTCGAATGTTCTGGGTGCAGCAGGCCGCGTTCAGCCGCGCTGCGCGGCCGCTGGACCTGCGACGAGACGGACATGGGGGGAGGCCGGCCGCCTAGTCGTTGGCTTCAGGCGGCAGGAAGTCGACCTCGTGCAGGGCCGAGATGCGCACCACCTCGGCCGGGTCCGTCAGATCGTGCAGCTGGTTGAACAGCGCCTCCAGCTTCTGCATCGGCGAGACCCAGAACAGCGCGCGGCACGGCTTGTCGGACTTGTTGAAATAGCCGTGCGGAATGCCGCGCGGCATGCGCACGAGGTCGCCGGCCTTGGCCTTGACCCACTGGCCGTCGAGCTTGAGATCGAGGACACCCTCCTGCACCAGGATGAACTCGTCCTGGGTCGGGTGGATGTGCACCGGCACGAACTGGCCCGGCTCGCTGTTGGTCTCGAATGCGAAGGTGGAATCGGTGACGGCCTTGGGAAAATAGACCTGGCCCAGAATGTTCCAGGTCTTGCCGCCATAGCCGGTGCCGTTCGCGGTAATGCCCTTCTCGAGTGCAGTCATGGCTCGCCTCCATCGTGGATCCCGACGAGGGGGGAGCTTCGGTCAGGCGCGGGCGGCTGTCTATCCGCTAAACGAATCCGAACACGTCCGCTGCCGTGCGGCGCGACGTTTTTGCGACAGGGCTCTTTCCGGGGACGGGGAATTATTATAGGTTTAAAATATTCCGTGATGCGAAGCGTGGTCGACGATGCCCGCAGCCGAGCTGGAAATGAGCGCGCCTCGCTCCGCGGCCGAAAGGCTCGCGGCTTTCGCCCGCGTCACCACCGACGACGCCGACGAGGCGGCCGAGCAGGTCGGGCGCATCTTCTGCCCGCATGATCTGACGCCGATGCGGACGTCGGGTTTCTCGGCCAGGCACAATTGTGCCGACTTCGACGGCTTTTCCATCAACTATGTCGCCTATGGCGGATCCGTCACCATCGATCCCGGCTGCCTCGAGCGCTTCTTCCTGGTGCAGATCCCGCTGAGGGGCACGGCCCACATTCGTGCCGGCGCCTGCGCGCTCGAGACCGCGCCGGCACGGACGGCGTCGCTGTTGTCGCCGACGATCCCGACCCGGATGGTCTGGACCGACTCTGCGCAAGCGATCCTGCTGCTCGACCGCCGCATGGTCGAGCAGCGCGCAGCCGCGTTGTCGGGCAGGGCGACCGGCGCGGTCGAGTTCGACCCGGCGCTCGACCTGAACGCGCCGGCCGCGCGCGGCCTCGCGGCGAAGATCGTCGAGCTGATGATGCTCGCCGAAGGTCTCGGACCGTCCGGCCGGCTTTCACCGGCTGCGACCGCGGGCTGGCGCGAGGCGCTGCTCCATCACCTCCTCGGCGGCCAGCGCCATGGCCTGTCCGACGCGATCAGAACGTTCTCGGGCCAGGGCGAGCGTCTGCCGCGCGCGCTGCACACCGCGCGGGACTGCCTCGCGGCGAATGCCTGCGAGCCGCTCGACCTTGCGCACCTCGCCTGTGTGTCCGGGATCGGCATCCGCGCGCTACAGCTCGGTTTCCGCCGCCATTTCGGCGTGTCGATCTCGCAGATGCTGCTCGACATGCGCCTCGCCAGTCTCCATACCCGGCTCGCGCAAGCCGAGCTGGACATTTCGATCACCGAGATCGCCTTCGATCTCGGCTTCACCCATCTCGGCCGCATGGCCGGCGCCTATCGCGAAAAGTTCGGCGAGACTCCGTCAGCGACGCTGCGGCGGCGGATGAGCTAGTGGCGCAGGGAAAACCTACTTGCGCGATCGCGTCGCGCCGTCGTCTTCAGTCGCCTGCTTGCGCAAGAAGCGCTCGACATCGGCCTGCACCGAATAGGGCGTCGGAATCGGATCGCCGACGGAATCGACCGCGGTGTCCAGACATCGGCGCAGCATGCGCGCCAGCTCGGCCTTCCGGTAGGGTTTTGTCAGCAGCGGCGCGCCATGCCCGGCGCGTCCCTGCGCATGGAGCGAGTCGTAGGCGTATCCGGACGTGAACAGGACACGCAATGACGGCCGCACCGCGACCAATTGCCCGGCAAGCTCCCGGCCGTTGATGCCGCCGGCCATCACGATGTCGGTGAACAGCAGATCGAACGGCGTGCCTTCGGCGGCGATGGCGAGGGCTTCGGTCGCGTTGCCGGCGGCGACGACCTTGTAGCCGAGGCTCTCGAGCTGGACGGTGACGTATTGGCGGACGTCGCGGTCGTCCTCGACGCAGAGGATGGTTTCGCTCCCGCCCACGACCTTGCGATTGTCATAGCCCGCGGGGCGAAGCGCGCTGGCATTTGCCTTCGGCAAATAGATCGCGAATGTCGTGCCGCGGCCTTCCGCGGAGGAGACCTTGATGCCGCCGCCGGACTGCTTGGCGAAGCCGAACACCATGCTGAGTCCGAGCCCCGTTCCCTTGCCGACCTCCTTGGTCGAGAAGAAGGGATCGAAGATCCGCTCGAGAATGGCCTGTGGAATGCCCGTGCCGGTATCGGCGATCTCGATCTCGACGTAGTCGCCGGCATAGCCGACGCCGACCGCCACGGCTTCGCGGACGCCGAACACGGCATTGCGCGTCGTCAGCGTGAGCTTGCCGCCCTCGGGCATCGCGTCGCGCGCATTGATCGCGAGATTGAGCAGCGCCGAGCTCAATTGTCCGCGGTCGACGAGGGCGAGCCAGATGTTGCCATCGAGCTTCGTCACGATCTCGATCTTCTTGTCGAAGGTCGCGAGCAGCAGCTTTGCGATTTCTTCGAGCAGCTCGTTGACGTCGATCTCGGCCGGCTTCAGCGCCTGCTTGCGCGCGAAGGAGAGCAGGCTCGAGGTCAGCGCGGCGCCGCGGTCGGCCGCCTCGCTGATCAGCTTGGTGATGGTCGCAAGCGGCGGATTGTCCTTCACGGCGTCGGCGAGGATCTCGATCGTCCCCGTGATCACCGTGAGCATGTTGTTGAACTCGTGCGCGATGCCGCCGGTGAGCTGGCCGACCGCTTCCATCTTCTGGGCCTGGATCAGCTGCTCCTCGGCGGCGCGCTTCTGGGTGATGTCTCTCACGAAGGTACTGACGACGTAACGCTCTCCCAGCCGCAGCGCGGTGCTGGAAGCTTCGGTCAGGATCCGATCGCCGTTCCTGTGGATCAACGTCACTTCGAAGCGCATGCCGGTCGGCGCGACCGATAATTCCGGCACCAGCCGCGTCATGCGTCGCCTGAAACCGTCGCGCAGGGGCTCGGCGACGACGAGGTCGACGACGTCGGCGCCAACAGCCTCGCGTCGCGTCCATCCGGTCAGAGCCTCGGCCTGGGCGCTCCATTCCACGACGAGCCCGGTTTCGTCAGTCTGGAGGAAGGCATCGAGCGCGGCCTTGATGATGGCCTGCGCCATCCGTGCGCCATCCGCGCCGGCCTGCGCCGGATCGGCCGATTGCGCGGCCCGCTTCGCCGGCGACGCCTCGATCGCGCGCGTGCACAGATGCGCGAGCAGCACCGCAACGACACCGCTCGCCAGCAGGGCGAGGATCTGGGCCGTGCCGAAACCGTGCGGGCCGGTGCCGGCCCCGGCATAGGAGGCGAGAAGGATCGCGGCGGTCACGATGACCTGCGTGGCCATCGCAAATGTCACGATCCCCCTGAGTTTCATGGTCTTGCACCCAAGACGCCAGCCGCGGGCCCGCCCTGTCGAGGGGGCGCTTCATTTGGGCTATAGACTGCCCGTGTCTCGGTCGAGGGTCAATTTTGCGGCGCGGCGGGCCGGCGAACAGGGCCCGGCGGGCTCAACCTGCGGGCGAATCGGTCTGCTGCAGCGTCGTCACCCAGATCACGCGGGCCACCTGCTGGGTGGGATTGTCGAACATGTGGGGCACGATGCTCGGGAAACGGAAACTGTCGCCGGCCTCGAGCAGATGGGCCTGGTTGTCGAGCCACAGCCGCAGGCTGCCGGACAGGATATAGCCGGCCTTCTCGCCGGTGTGCTGCAGGAAGTCGGTGCCGGACGAGGCGCCGGGATTGAGCGTGAGCTCGTAGAGTTCGAGCTGGCCCTTGCCTTCCGGCGTCAGGGCTTCCTTGACGACGCCGCTGGCGGTGAGCCGCAGCAGCCGCCGGTTGTTCTTGCGTACGATGTAGTGCTGAACGTCGCTGGGATCGCTGGTCTCGAAGAAATAGGAAATGGGAACGTCGAGGGCGATGCTGAGCAGGCGCAGCGTGCGTATCGACGGCATGGCGCGCGCGCGTTCGAGCTGGCTGATCATGCCGTTGGAGAGCCCGGTACGGTTGGCGACGTCCTGGATCGAGAGGCCGGCGCGCTGACGCAGCAGCCGGACGGTCTCGCCGAGGCGCTGATCGACGGCGTCGTCGTTGTCGATCGTCGGGGTGTCCTTCGGACCGTTGGTGTCGCCGCGACCATCCATGTCGCTCTCCCATGCATCATCGCGCCGCCGGACCACATCGGTCCGAGGGATTAGTCAGAGTGAAAAGGTCGCGCATACTAGCAATGTGATTGACAGCTGTATTTAGTCATGATGAACTTTTGATAGAAAAATTTAGAAGCACTAAAGCCCACTCCTGTCCCTTGCCGGGGTCTGGGGGCGCGGGAGACGGTGCCGCGTGCGACAACGGAGAGTGGTCATGGCAGACGACACCGGCAAGTTCGGCGTTGGGGCACTGCAACTCGGCATTCCGAATCGCCGTCAGTTCTTCCAGCTCGGGGCCGGCGCCGCCGCGGGATGGAGCCTTGCAGGCAGCGCCTTCGCGCAGACCGAGCGCCCGACCAATCCGCCGGACAAGCCGCGCGGGCAGGTGATCGCGGCGCTGTCGCAGGAGCCGACCGTCTTCCATCCGCTGATGCCAAACATCGAGGTCGATCAGGGCATCTGCTGGCAGGTGTTTTCGCCGCTCTGGTACATCGATCCCGACGGGAATTTCGTTCCCGACCTCGCCCGCGAAGTGCCGACCCTCGAGAATGGCGGCCTGTCGGCCGACGGGTTGACCTGGAAGATCAAGCTGCGCAGCGACGTGAAGTGGCACGACGGCACGCCGTTCACGGCGGAGGACGTCAAATTCTCCATCGAGCTGATCAACAATCCCGGTTTCCGCGCGCGCAGCCGGGTCGGCCATAGCCTCGTCAAGGACATCACGGTCGTGGCGCCCGACGAGATCCATTGGCGGATGGAAGCGGCCTACTCGCCCTATATGTCGATCCTGGGGTCGTTCACCTTCATCGTGCCCAAGCACATCCTGGAGAAGGTGTCCGATCCGAACGCTTCGCCATTCCACAATGCGCCGGTCGGCACCGGCCCGTTCCGCTGGGGCGAGCGCGTGCCCGGCGACCACATCCTGCTGAACGCCAACACCGGCTACCACGGCAAGGGGCCGTACGTCGAACGCGTGGTGTTCAAATACATTCCCGACCTCACCGTGCTCTACACGCAGTTCCGCACCGGCCAGGTCGACTATACGGGCCTCGCGGGCATCCTGCCGAACTTCGTGCAGGAGGCGAAGACGCTGAAGGGCCGCAAGATCTTCGTCTCCTCGACCTCCTCGGTGGAGCATATCGCGCCCAACCTGGAATTCGGTCCCTTTGCCGACCGCGCCGTGCGCGAGGCGCTCTATCTCGGCATCAACAAGCAGGCGATCATCGACGCGCTCTATTACGGCCTGCCGACGCAGACCGAGAGCTTCGTGCCGAATCAGGCCTGGTCGTTTCAGCAAGGGCTGCCGCAGCACAAATACGATCCTGCCAAGGCCAATGCGCTGCTCGATGCTGCGGGCTGGGTCCGCGGCTCCAGCGGCATTCGCGAGAAGGGCGGCGTCAAGCTCGAATTCACCAACTCGACGACAGCGGGCAGTGCCGTGCGCGAGCAGTGCCAGCAGCTCCTGATCCAGGACTGGCGGGCCATTGGCGCGACGATGCGCGTCAACAACATGCCGGCGGCCGTGATCTGGGGCGACTTCTGGCAGCAATCGAAGTTCAATTCGGTGATCGTCGGCGTGAACTTCATGCTGGGCAGCGACCCCGACGTGACGCCGCGCTTCGGCTCCGGTGCCATTCCCGCCAAGGGCGGCCGCGGCTACAACACTTATCAATACCAGAACGCGGAGGCCGACCGGCTGCTTTCCCAAGGCGCCAAGCAATTCGACCTGGCGCAGCGCAAGGCGACCTATGGCGAGCTGCAAAAGCTCATCCGCAACGACCTCGCTATCCTGCCGCTGTTCCAGAGCTTCATCGCCGAGGGCGTGAAGGAGGGGCTGCAAGGCTTCCGTCCCAACATCAACATGTCGATCAACAGCTGGAACATGCGCGAATGGTATTGGGCCTGATGTCTCCGGCTCGCTGGATCGCCTGAGATGGCCCGTTACGTCGCCAATCGCCTGGCGCAGGCGATCATGCTGCTTGTGATCGTCTCGGCGATCGGCTTCGCCATCCTGCATCTGGCGCCGGGCGGTCCGCTCTCGCAGTTCGCCGCCTCCGCGCAGATGACGCAGGAGGATCTCGACCGCGTAACCAAGCAGCTCGGCCTCGATCGGCCGTTGCCGATCCAGTATCTCGACTGGTTCGGCCGCATGCTCAAGGGCGATTGGGGTCGCTCCTATCGCGACAGCGAGGCGGTGCTGTCCGTGATCTCGTCGCATCTCGGCGCCACCCTGGAGCTGATGGCGACGGCGACCATCATCGCGGTGCTGCTCGGCTGCTGGATCGGCATCCTTGGCGCGCTGCGGCGCTATTCGCTGTTCGACATGCTCGCAACCGTCGGCGCCATGATCGCTTTGTCGATCCCGACATTCTGGTTCGGCCTCGTCATCATCTACGTGTTCTCGGTGACGCTCGGCTGGTTGCCGGCCGGCAACCGCGAGACCGTCGGCGACGGCTCCTTCCTCGACCTGTTGCATCATCTGATCGCGCCGGCGATCGTGCTGGCGCTGGTCGAGACCGCGATGTGGGGCCGCTTCATGCGCTCGTCCATGTTGGAGGTCATCAACCAGGATTACATCCGCACCGCGCGCGCCAAGGGCATGCCGGAATGGCGCATCCTCACGGTGCACGCCCTGCGCAACGCACTGCTGCCGATGATCACGGTGGCCGGCCTCCAGCTTCCCACGCTGCTCGGCGGCGCGCTGGTGGCCGAGACCGTGTTCACCTGGCCCGGCATGGGCCGGCTGTTCCTCGATTCCATCGGCTATCGCGACTATCCCGTGGTGATGGGCATCCTGATGTTCTCGGCGACGATGGTGCTGATCGGCTCGCTGCTGGCCGACATCCTTTATGCCGTCGTCGATCCGCGCATCCGGGTGGGCTAGGCGATGACGACGGCGGTTCTCTCCACAGACCAGCTCGCGCCCGGCCAGGCTGCCTGGCTGCGATTCCGCCGCCACCGGCTGGCACTCGCCGGCGCGTTGATCATTCTCGTCCTTGTCCTGGGTTCGGCACTCGGTCCTTATCTCCTTCCGTTCGACGACACCTATATCGACATCATGAAGCGGTTCGCGCCGCCGCTCTCGGGCGCGCACATTCTCGGCACCGACGAGCTCGGCCGCGACGTGCTGGCGCGGCTGATGATGGGCGGGCGGGTGTCGTTGTCGATCGGCATCGTCGCGATGGTGATCGCGATGGTGGTCGGTGTCGTGGTCGGCGCCTTTGCCGGGTTTTATGGCGGCGTGGTCGGCGCCGTGTTGATGCGGCTCGTCGATGCCGTGCTGTGCTTTCCGACCATCTTCCTGCTGCTTGTGCTCGCAGCGCTTATCGAGCCCGGCTTCGTCACCACCACCTTGCTGATCGCGGCCACTGCCTGGATGTGGGTGGCCCGCGTCGTCGAAGCCCAGGTGCGATCGCTCAGAGAACGCGAATTCGCCGTTGCCGCGCTCGCCTTCGGTTCGTCGAACCTGCGGATCATGTTCCGCGAGCTCGTGCCCAATGCGATCGCGCCGATCGTGGTGGCGGCGACACTGAACGTTGCCAAGGCGATCCTGCTCGAATCCTATCTCAGCTATCTCGGCTACGGCATCCAGCCGCCGGCGGCGAGCTGGGGCAACATGCTCAACAACGCCCAGATCTATCTGACCAGCGCGCCGTGGCTCGCGATCGCGCCGGGCCTCGCCATCACCCTCGCGGTGACGAGCTTCAACTTCCTCGGCGACGGCCTGCGCGATGCGCTCGATCCGCGGATGAACATCCCATGACGCGCAAACCTGCTTCGACCGAACTGAATATCCGGAGTGTCCCATGTCCCCGCCGCTCAACCGTATAAATAGCGACGATCGCCTGCCGGCGCAGGTGGACGCCGTCGTCATCGGCGGCGGCGTCATCGGCGTCTCCGCGGCCTATCATCTGGCGAAGAAGGGTCTTTCCGTCGCGCTGGTCGAAAAGGGACATGTCGGCGGCGAGCAGTCGAGCCGCAATTGGGGCTGGTGCCGCCAGCAGGGCCGCGCCCGCGAGGAGATCCCGCTTGCGCGAGAGGCGCTGCGGCTGTGGGAGGACATGCAGAACGACGCCGGTGTCGATGCCGGCTTCCGCCGCACCGGCGTGCTGTTCCTGACCAAGAGCAAGGACGAGCTCGCGAGTTGGGAGCGCTGGGCGGCGATGGCGCGCGAGCAGCAGGTTCACTCCACGGTCCTGACGCCGGCCGAGGTCGCCGAGCGCCTGCCCGGCAGCGCCGACAAATGGGTCGGCGGTTTGCACACGCCGAGTGACGGGCGCGCCGAGCCGTCGATGGCGGTGCCGGCGCTCGCCAGCGCGGCGCGCAAGCACGGCGTCACCATTCACCAGGGCTGCGCCGCGCGCGGGCTCGAGACCCAAGGCGGGCGGGTCAGCGCCGTCGTCACCGAGAAGGGCACCATTCGCACCCAATCCGTGCTGCTGTCGGGCGGCGCGTGGTCGTCGCTGTTCTGCCGGCGCCACGGCATCGAGCTGCCGATCGGCCTCGTCAACGCCACCGCGTGCCGGACCACGCCGGGGCCGGAAATCACCTCCGGTGCGCTCGGCACCGATTTCTACTGCATCCGCCGCCGCCTCGACGGCGGCTTCACGCTGGCGCTGCGCAACCGCGGCACGGTGGAGCTGTCGCCCGATCTGTTCCGCTACGCGCGGACGTTCTGGCCGACCTATCTGCATCGCCGCAACGGGCTGAAGCTGTCGTTCGGCAAGTCGTTCTTCGACCAGATGGTGCGTGGCACGAGCTGGAGCTTCGACAAACCGTCGCCGTTCGAGACCGAACGCGTGCGCGATCCGGAGCCGGACATGTCGCTGGTCAATGCGGCGCTCGCGTCGCTGATCAACTCGAACCCCGAGTTGAAGGATATCGAGATCGCGGAAGCCTGGGGCGGCACGATCGACTGCACGCCCGACACCATTCCGGTGATCTCGCCGGTCGATGCCTTGCCCGGCTTCTTCCTTGCGACCGGCTTTTCCGGCCACGGTTTCGGCATTGGCCCCGCGGCCGGCAAGCTCGCCGCCGACATCGTGACGGGCTCGACGCCGCTGGTCGACCCGGTGGCCTACAGCCACAAGCGCATGATCGACGGCCGCCGGCTCGCGCCGGTCAGCCCGTTCTGAGAGCGTGGCGGTATGACGGTTCTCTACAAGGCCAACATGGTGCGCGGCGCGGAATGGGCGACCTTCTTCGCCGAGCGCGCGCCGCATTTGCCGTTCCGGCTCTGGCCCGATATCGGCGATCCCGCCGAGGTGCGCTATCTCGTGGCGTGGGTGCCGCCGGATGACATCGCGGCGACGTTTCCAAATCTCGAGCTCGTCTTCTCGGTCGGCGCCGGCGTCGACCAGTTCGACGCCACCAAAGTTCCGCTGCATATTCCGCTGGTGCGCATGCTCGAGCCCGGCATCGCCGAGACCATGGTGGAATACGTCACCATGGCCGTGCTGGCGCTGCATCGCGATCTCCTGGACTTCATGGCCCAGCAGAAGGAGCAGGTGTGGCGCGAGATCCGGATCACGCCGGCCAAACGTCGTCGCGTCGGCGTGATGGGGCTCGGGCAGCTCGGCCAGGCCGTGCTCGAACGGCTCAAGGCGTTCGGCTTTCCGCTTGCCGGCTGGAATCGCTCGCCGCGGGATATCGAGGGTGTGACCTGCTATGCGGGCGCGGACGCATTGCCGGAGTTCCTTGCGCAGACCGATATTCTTGTCTGTCTGCTGCCGCTGACCGACGAGACGCGCGGCATCCTGAATGCCGATCTGTTCGCGCGCCTGCCGCGTGGTGCCTCCCTTGTCAATGTCGGGCGTGGCCCGCATCTGGTCGAAGCCGATGTCCTCGCGGCGCTCGACAGCGGCGCATTGTCGGGCGCGGTGCTCGACGTCACCGAGCCCGAGCCGCTACCCGCGGGCCATCCGTTCTGGAGCCACCCGCGCATCCTGGTAACTCCACACAATGCGAGCATGACGACGCCGGACACGGCCGTCGACTATGTGCTCGATGTCATCGCGCGTCATCGCCGCGGCGAAGACCTGCCGGGGCGCGTCGACCGTAGTCGCGGCTATTAGGGCTCTCGCATGAGCATCAGCGCAAACGCACCCGATCAGGTCATCGCCAACGCACAAGCGCCCGTGTTGTCGGTTACAGGCCTGACGACGTCGTTCATGCGCGAACGGCAATGGATACCCGTTGTCCGCAACGTGTCATTCGCCATCGCGCCCCGGGAAACCGTCGCCATCGTCGGCGAGTCGGGATCGGGCAAGAGCGTCACCGCGCTGTCCATCATGCGGCTCATTCCGAAGGAGAACGGCCGCATCGAAGGCCGCGTCATGCTGTCGGGGCGCGATCTGCTGACGCTGCCCGAGCCGCGCATGAAGGACGTGCGCGGCAACGAGGTCGCCATGATCTTCCAGGAGCCGATGACGAGCCTCAATCCGGTGCTCACCATCGGCTTCCAGATCGCCGAGGCGCTGATCTATCACCGCGGCCTGTCGCGCGCTGCCGCCGAAGCCGAGACCGTTCGCCTGCTCGACCGGGTCCGCATTCCCGCGGCGAAATCGCGCTTCCACGAGCATCCGCATCGGTTTTCCGGCGGCATGCGCCAGCGCGTGATGATCGCCATGGCGCTGGCCTGCAAGCCGAAGCTGCTGATCGCCGACGAGCCGACCACCGCGCTCGACGTCACCATCCAGGCCCAGATCCTGGAGCTGTTGAAGGAGCTCCAGCAGGAGGAGGGGATGTCGATCCTCTTCATCACCCACGACATGGGCGTGGTGGCCGAGATCGCGGACCGCACCGTGGTGATGTACAATGGGCAGGCGGTGGAGACCGACGCGACGGCGCGCATCTTCGCAGCACCCTCACATCCCTACACCCGCGCTCTGCTCGCGGCCGTGCCGCGCCTCGGCTCGATGGATGGTCGCCCGCGGCCGATGCGCTTTCCCATCGTCGACAAGGTGACGGGAACCTCGGACGATCCGACGGAGACGCCGGATACGGTCTCGACCGCCGAGCGCCCGCTGCTCGAAGTGTCGAACCTCACCACGCGCTTTCCGATCCGCTCCGGATTGTTCGGCAAGGTCTCGGGCCGCGTCCACGCGGTCGAGAACATCTCCTTCACCTTGCGCGCCGGCGAGACGCTGGCGCTGGTGGGCGAGTCCGGTTGCGGCAAGTCGACGACGGGACGCTCCATCCTCAAGCTGGTCGAGCCGGACAGCGGAACGGTTCTGCTCGACGGCCAGGATGTTCTCGGCATGAACGGCCGTACCTTGCGCGACTGCCGCAAGCAGATGCAGATCGTGTTCCAGGATCCGTTCGCAAGCCTCAATCCGCGCATGTCGGTGGGAACGGCGGTCGCAGCGCCGCTGCTTGCCAATGGGCTCGCCTCCGCGGCGCAGGCGCGAGAGAAGGTCGCCGACCTCCTCGTTCGCGTCGGGCTGACCGCCGACATGGCCGCGCGCTTTCCGCACGAATTTTCCGGCGGCCAGCGCCAGCGCATTTGCATTGCGCGGGCGCTCACGCTCGGGCCGAAGCTGATCGTCGCGGACGAGGCGGTGTCCGCGCTCGACGTCTCGGTCAAGGCGCAGGTGGTCAATCTGATGCTCGACCTTCAGGCCAGCATGGGCCTTGCGTATCTCTTCATTTCCCATGACATCGCGGTGGTCGAGCGCATGAGCCATCGCGTCGCGGTGATGTATCTCGGCGAGATCGTCGAGATCGGCTCGCGCGCGGACGTGTTCGGCAATCCGCAGCATCCCTATACCAGGAAGCTGATGGCCGCCGTGCCGGTCCCCGACCCCGCGCGGCGCGGCACCAAACGCGAGGTCTCAAACGACGAGATCAGAAGCCCCGTGCGCGCCCCGGACTACCAGCCTCCGGTCCGGCAATATCGCGAAGTGTCGGCGGGCCACGTCGTCCAGATCTGGGACGAGGGGAGCTGGTCGTGAGAACGAGACGCAAGGAGACTCGCAGCAGCCAGCTTGTGTCCGAGACCTGGTTCAGGCCGCGCTCTCTGGATCGGTCAGCAGTTTGGCCAGCAGCCGGCCACTCGGTGGAAGCGGCCGGTTGATCGCCGAGATCAGCGAGAATTGGGTCGTATAGCGAAACGCCTCGGCGCCCGAGACTTCCTCGAGTCGATGGATCGGTCTCAGCATCTCGACATAATGTCGCGGCAAAAAGCCGACAAACCCGCCGCCGACCAGCATTGTCGCAACCGCTTCCAGCCCGAAGGCGACAGCGCGTTGCTTGATGTGAAGCCGCCGAGCAAGGTTTTGCGTGCGTCGATCGTTTGTTCGCGTCACCAGAACCACACCGCCGTCGCGCACGGCGTCGAGCGCGAGCGGCCTGGCTGCCGCCGTGTAAAGCCGAAACTCCTCAGTGAACAGTGAAACGTATTCCAGCTTGCTGTTGACGGCAGGCTGCCCGCTGATGGCGAGATGCAGTCGTCGCTCCAGCACGTCCTCGACGAGCGCGCTCGGCAGGCCGATCGCAATGTTCAGGGTGACATTGGGGGCGGCCATGCGAAACTGAGCCAGCGTGCCCGCCAACCGGCAATGCGGGTTGGACAGGCAGTTGTCGGCGATGCCGATCTTCAGTTCGCCCGACAGGATGTTGCGAGCCAGATTGAGCTCGTGATGCACCATCTCAAGCGCATCACAGGCTGCGATGCTGGCCTGCAGAGCCTTGCGGCCGAAATCGGTCAACTCGAACCCGGAGGGGCCGCGAAAGCAGAGCCGGCTGCCGAGCCGTGTTTCCAGCGCCAGCAGATGCCGGCTGATGGTCGATCGCTCCATCCCAAGCTGGGCTTCCGCTGCGGTCAGGCCACCCGCCTCAGCGACGGCGCGAAAGATCCGCAACAATCTGAGATCGGCTTCGGTGAGATGCGGAACGGGTGCTGGCGCGACGTGCTTCATGTTGCGGTTCCTACAAGCATGGTTTCGGGAAACGTCATTCCGGGCGTTGTCCGGTCCACGCTACGGTTGCTGAACATCCGAGCGATACGCAGACCGCTCGCTTGGTGGTCGGATGCCGATTTGTTCGGCAAGACCAGACTGCTGTGACCTGGAACGTGACTTGGAGGACGTATGGTTCTGCCCCTGACGGTGCCGCCTTCGCTGAAGCACCAGAGCCTGCTCTGGTCGCCTATTTGCACCGATCTCGACGCTCTCGACGCGCACATTGCCATCCTCGGCATTCCCTACGGCAGCGCCTACCATGCCGGCACGATCACCAACGACCAGTCGAAGGCACCCGATGCTGTCCGCTCGGTCACCGATCGCATCTGTCGCGGCCTGGAACGCTACGATTTCGACGTCGGTGGCCCGATCTACGGCGGACGTGCCTTGAAAGTGGTCGATGTCGGCAACGTGCCTGCCGACATGACCGATCTCCGCAGCCATTCTGTCCGCGCCGAAGAAGCGGTAAGCAAGATCCTTGCCGCTGGCGCCATGCCCATCACCATCGGCGGCGACCACGGCATCCCGATCCCGATTCTGCGCGCCTTCAAGGGTCATGGACCGATCACGCTGATCCAGGTCGATGCCCATATCGACTGGCGCGATGAGGTGAACGGCGTTCGGGATGGCCTGTCGAGCCCGATCCGGCGGGCTTCCGAAATGCCCCACATCGGTGAGATCTTCCAGATCGGCATCCGCTCCTCGGGCAGCGCGCGGACCGAAGAGGTCGAGGCGGCGGCCGCCTACGGCTCCAACATCATTCCGGCCTTCGAGGTGCACGACAAGGGCATGGAGTCGGTGCTCGAGCGGATTCCGGAGGGCGGCCAGTATTACATCACCATCGACGCCGATGGCCTCGATCCGACCGTGATGCCTGCGGTCGAGGGCCCGGCTCCGGGCGGGCTCACCTTCCATCAGGTCCGCAAGCTCATCCACGGCCTGGTGCGCAAGGGGCGGGTGGTCGGCATGGACATCGTGGAGATCACGCCGTCCATCGACGTCAACATGATCACCTGCATCACGGCCGGCCGCCTGATCGTGAATCTGATCGGCGCGGCGGTGAGGGCGAATTATTTCGACGCGCCGCCGGTTTGAAGTTGCACCGTTTCCGAAACAGATAGGGGATACTTCCATGATGCGAATCTATCGCGGAGCGCTCGGCCTTCTGGCTGGCGGCGTCTGTATCGTTGCCGTCACGAGCCAGCAGGCCTTCGCCGAGACGACCCTGGAAAAAATCAAGCGCACCGGCGAACTGACGGTCGGTACCGAAGCGGCCTACCCACCCTTTGAATTCGTCAAGGACGGCAAGATCGTGGGTTACGGCTCCGACATCCTGGCCGAAGTGGTGAAGGAATTCGGCGTCAAGAAGCTCAACCAGCTCGACCTGCCCTGGCAGGGCATCCTCCCCGGTGTGCTGGCCGGCAAGTTCGACTTCGTCGCCACCACCGTCGGCATCAATGCCGAGCGCGCCAAGCGCTATGCCTACACAATGCCGATCGCCGACGGCGTGCCCTACGCGATGAAGCGCAAGGGCGACAAGCTCGCCAAGGTGGAAGATCTCAACGGCAAAGTTGTTGGCACCCAGCTTGCATCATCGACAGAGCCGGTCGCCCGCGCACTCGATGCCAAGCTGAAGGCCGCGGGCGGGACAGGCTTCAAGGAGCTGAAGCTCTTTACCGCGTTTCCCGAGAGTTACGTGGCGCTGGCCAACGGCGAAGTCGATGCAGTGATCCAGTCGCTGCCCAGTCTCGCCGCCCTCGTCAAGGAAAAGTCCGATGTGTTCGAACTGTTGGCGCCGACGCCGATGGAAGGCGGCTTCCCTTATCTGGCATGGGTGGCGCGGCCCGATGACAAGGACCTGCGCGACGCGATCTCCGTCGTCATTCGCAAGATGCGCGACGATGGCCGCCTCGCGGCCCTGCAAAAGAAGTGGTTCGGCTTCGAAATGAAGATTCCGGACGACGGTTATCTGCCGCCCGGTGCGATGTAGGCGTTTGCGGGCAGGGATCGGGCGATACGGCAGGTTCCAGGACGAAAGGTCCGGCGATGGGTTTCAACTTCGCATATCTGTTGTCGATCCTTCCCGATCTCGTGAGCGCCGCGGCGGTGAACATACGGCTGGCGTTCGCCATCATGCTGCTGGCGCTCGCGCTCGGTACCGGCCTCACGGTGGTACGCTCCCTGAAGATCGTGCCGGTGAACGCCTGCATCGCCGTCGTCATCAGTTTCGTGCGCGGCACGCCGCTGCTGATTCAGATTTTCATCGCCTATTACGTGCTTCCGGCGGTCGGCCTCGACCTGTCGCCGGAGGTGGCGGGCGTCGCGGCCATCGCTTTCAACAGCATGGTGTTCATCAGCGAGAGCATGCGCGGCGGCCTCGCCACCATTGATCCGGGCCAGATCGAGGCCGCGACCGCGCTTGGCCTGCCACCACACGCCATCTGGCTCAAGGTTGTATTGCCGCAGCTGTTTCGCCGCATCGTTCCGGTGCTGATCAACGAGTCAACCATCGTGGTGAAGGGCACGGCGCTGCTGTCGGTCATCACCGTCGTCGAGGTGCTGCGCCGCGCGCAGCAGATCGCGAGTTCGAGCTATCGGCCGTTCGAGACCATGATCGGCGCCGCTATGGTCTTTCTGGTCATCAATCTCGTCCTCAGCCTGTCGGGCAAGCTCGCGGAAGCCCGGTTCGCCAAGGCGCGGATCTGAGCCGCGGATCTGAGCGATGCATTTCAATCCAGCCCTTCTTCTCGACTATTGGCCGCTCCTGCTGCAGGGCGCCTGGCTGACCGTCCAGGTCTCGGCGGCGGCCTTGATCATCGGTTATGCCATGGGGATTGCCGTCGCCATGGTCGCGCTGATGCCGGGCTGGCTGCCGCGGCTTGCCGCCGGGCTCTACGTCGAAACACTGCGTAACATTCCCTTCATCATCCTGATCTTCGTCGTCTATTACGGGCTGCCGTTCTCCGGCATCCGCCTGCCGGCCTACATTGCCGGCACCCTGGCGCTCGCGCTGTTTGTCAGCGCCTATTATGCCGAGATCGTCCGTGCCGCGATTCTCGCGCTGCCGCGCGGGCAGTTCGAAAGCGCGCGCGCCATCGGCATGTCTCCCGCCCAGGCGATGCGGCATGTGGTGGCGCCGCAGATTCTGCGGGCGCTGGTGCCGCCCTCCACCAATATGACTTTGACGATGATGAAGGAGTCGGCCGTGCTGTCCTCCATCACGGTGCCGGAACTCACCTACCAGGGCCTCGTCGTGCAGGGGAACACCTTTGCGCCGTTCGAGGTATTCGCGGCGGTCGCGTCGATCTATTGGCTGATTGCAATCGTGATCGCGGATCTGTCGAGGCGGCTGGAGCGCCGCGTCGGCGCCGCACAGGTCGAAGGCGCCAGCCGCAACAGGATCGCGGAGCGCTATCTCTCGCTCGTGGCGCGGAGGGCATGATGACCGCGCCGCCCGTGCTCCGCGTGTCGGCCCTGACCAAGCGCTTTTCCGGCACCACCGCCGTCGATGATCTCTATCTCGATGTGCACGCGGGCGAGATCGTCGCGCTGATTGGCCCGAGCGGCTGCGGCAAGAGCACGCTGCTGCGCTGCCTGACCTGGCTCGAGCAGCCTGATGACGGCTTCATCGAGGTCGCCGGCAAGCCATTCGGACGCGAATTGACGAGCGGCGGTGTCGTACGTCGTCAGGGGCGGCGGGAGATCGACGCCCTGCGCCCGAAGATCGGCATCGTGTTTCAGCAGTTCAATCTCTGGCCGCATTTGACCGCGCTCGAAAACGTGGTGCGCCCGCAAGAGGTGGTGCTGGGCCGGCCGCGGGCGGAGGCGGTACGCCGCGGCAAGGACCTGCTGGAGCGTCTCGGGCTCGCCGAGCGCATGGACCGCTATCCGCGTGCGCTCTCGGGCGGACAGCAACAGCGCGTTGCGATCGCCCGCGCGCTCGCCATGGACCCGGCCTTGATGCTGTTCGACGAACCGACGTCGGCGCTCGATCCCGAACTGGTCGGCGATGTGCTCGCCGTCCTGCGCTCGCTGGCGGAGATCGGGATGACGATGCTGGTCGTCACCCACGAAATCGGCTTTGCCGCCAACGTCGCCGATCGCATCGCCTTCATGGATCACGGTCGCATTATCGAGGAGGGGCCGGCGCGGGACATCATCGCCGCGCCGAAAGAACCGCGGCTGCGCAATTTCCTCGATCTGGTGATGGCAAACCGCCGCCACGACAATCCCGGCACGACAATCGACACAACGGAGTAAGAACATGTCCCGCGTCAACCGGCCCTATGTCGGCATTCCCTCGTTTCTACGGTCGCGCATCTGCGAGGACCTTTCACAGCTCGACGCCGCCATCGCGGTGCTCGGGGTGCCGTTCGACGAGGGTTCACCCTTCATGCCCGGCAGTCGCCTTGCGCCGCGCGCGCTGCGCGAGCATTCCTTGCGCTTCTATGGCAGCGGCAAGGGCTACTACGACCCCGAGACCCGGCGCGAATATCTTGTCGAAGAGATGTCGCAGCGCCTGATCGCCGACGTGGGCGATGTCGACATTCATCCGGCCAACGCGCCTCGCACCTTCGAGAACATCACGGCTACGGTGCGCGGGATTCTTGACCGCGGTGCGCTGCCCGTGGTGCTCGGCGGCGACCACTCGATCACCTATCCGATCTTCCGTGCCTTCGACGAGAAGCTGCATGTCATCCACTTCGACGCCCACACCGACTACGCGCCGTTCGAAAATGACCTGACCATCACCAACAGCCATGCGTTTCGCCACATCGCGGGGATGGAGAATGCGCTGAGTCTGACCCAGGTCGGCATCCGCAGCCTGCGCCACTCGCCGGCGCAGGTGGAGGATGTCATTGCCGCAGGCAACCGCGTCATTCCGATGGGCGCGTTCCGTCAGATCGGCCCGCAAGGCGTCGCCGATCTGCTGCCTGCGGGCTCACGGGTCTATGTCAGCATCGACGTCGACGCCATGGACATGTCGCTGGTCCCGGGCTGCGTCTCTGCCGAGCCCAACGGGATGAGCTATGTCGAGCTGCGTGACAGCCTGAAGGCGATCGCAGAGCGGCACGACATCGCGGGCTTCGACTTCGTCGAGGTCAATCCGCCGCTCGATGTCGGCACCGGCGTCACCGCCTATCTTGGCGCGCTGACCGTCATCGAGTTCCTGGGGCACATCTGCGCCCAGCCGCGCTGGGTGGCGCGCCGCAGCGCCCGTCTCGCCGCTTGAAGGAGAACATCATGAATGGAACACTCGACGTCATTCCGGCCACGCGCGGCAAGGCCGTTCGGCTGGGCAAGGGGCAGGCCGTCCAAATCATCAACACCCATGGCTCTCAGGTCGTGGACACCTGGGCGTTCTGCATCGAGGATCTCGGACACCACATGTCGATGGAGCATACAAGGGTCGAGAACGGCCGGCTGATGCCGGCCGCCGGGCAGACGCTTTTCACCAACAAACGCGAGCCGATCCTGGTGCTGGAGCAGGACACATCGCCCGGCATCCACGATACCCTGATGGCGGCATGCGATCGCTGGCGCTATGAGCATCTGGGTTGCACGGACTATCATCGCAACTGCGCCGACAACATGGTCGAGGCCATGGACGAGATCGGCCTGCAGGCGAGCCATGTGCCGCAGCCGCTCAATCTGTTCATGAACATCCCGGTCAACGACGACCTGAGCCTGACGCAGGGTGAGCCCGTGAGCAGGGCAGGCGACTATGTCGTGCTGCGAGCTGTCCGGGATTGCTACGTGGTCTTCTCGGCCTGCCCGCAGGACATCACGCCGATCAACGGCGCCGGTCGCAAGCCGACAGCCGCGCATATCCGGCTGATGGCCACCTAAAGAATGACGCTGCGCCTCGCGAATTGACGGACACGAAGCACCGCAAAGAGCGGATAGATCGGACGCCGGCGAAATCGCGGGCCAGCTGGCGAACCAACGGCGCCCTCCGCTCCCGCGCTCCCGGCATCGCGACGATGCAGACGCGTCCTCCGGAAAACGTGACCGGATCGAGCGACAGGGAACCGCGCTATGTGAACCGCCTCATATTTCATCACTCTTTTTCGAGCTATCACTCCCGCAAGAAATTGCCGCACCCGGACCTAACTGACAGACACGGGTGAGATGCAATGCCTGCGCAGCCGCGTGCTCGCAGCTTTGGATTGGCTCTCGTCTTGCTCACGAGCAAGCCAGCCCCATCACTCAGCACAGATTTTTCAGAAATTGGAATCAAGGGAATCGCAAAGCGGGTCCACCAGGCAGCCTCTATTCGGGGTCGGCCGGTAGGCCGCTACTGACCTAAGAGGGAGACTCCAATGAAGATCAGCAATGCAGTTTCCAGCGCATTTTCCCTGACGAGACACGCCGGTAATCTTGGGATCGCTCGTTCCAGTCTGATCAAGTCGGCCCATCTTCTTGAAAGGATTGGGCTCGCAGCCGTTGGGGCCTCTTGCGGCCTCTATGTGGGGGCGACCCTGTTGCGTGAGAAAGACGGACTGTTTGAAAGCGGCTGGATCGTGCTGCTAACGATGCTCTACGGAGCTCTCAGCTATTATGTCGGAATTGATTTGTCTCGCAGTGTCGCACGGAAGTCGAGTTCGAGCATCTCGGAAGAATGGACCGGTTCCGAGTCGGCTGAGATCATGAGTGCGGCCGGAACCTTCGGCGCCGCGATTGCCGCAACTCTGTCCGTCAGCATTCTTGTCCTTGATCAAAACCCCGCCAATGGCCTGATCGCCTTTGTTGCCGGCTGCTGGGTGGTGGGTTCTTCGCTTCAAGTTGCGGCGGGCACGATGGCTCGCAACTACGAAGCGCGCATGGACAAGCAATGACGGGACTGTGCTCGCGGAAAAACGTCTGCTTGGCGTCGTGACGTGAGCACAGGCCACAGCGTTGGAGTCGGCTTCAGGTCTGGAGCGAGCTGTGACGACTCATCGCAACCTCTGACGTCCAACGCTGCGTGCAGACGATTTTTGGTAGCGCAGTCGTTCGCATCGGGCCGTGACCTCGCCTGGAAGCCGTGTCGGTACTGAGTAACCTAAATCATCGCGCACCAAACAAGACGTGCCATCATGGCGATGTTGGGATATCGTCCCCGCGCCGTGGTCCAAAATTCTGCTAACCGCCAACCACACGATCGGTGGAGCCAATGCAGATTGCGGAGTGGCTCGAGAAGCTGGGGCTTGGGCAATACGCGGAGCGTTTTGCCCAAAATGGGATCGACGTGGGCGTCCTTCCCGAACTGATGGGCGAGGACTTTGACAAGCTCGGAGTCCTGCTCGGCCATCGCCGCAAAATGCTGCGTGCTATTGCCGACCTCGATCCAGCCGCGTTGATCGCATCGCCGGCTCCTCCTCACGACGCCGAGCGGCGCCACCTCACCGTCATGTTTTGCGATCTGGTCGGCTCGACTGCGCTCTCGGCGCGTCTCGATCCCGAGGATATGTGGGAAGTGATCCGGGCCTACCGCGCGGCCTGCGCGAGCGTCATTGCTGCTTATGACGGCAGGATAGCCAGGTTTGTCGGCGACGGAATACTCGTCTATTTCGGCTATCCTCGCGCCCACGAGGATGACGCGGAGCGCGCGGTGCGAGCGGGCCTCGACACCATCTCCGCAATTCGGCAACTCAAGACAGGCGCCGACGAACGGGTTGAACTGCGGATCGCGATTGCAACCGGGCTCGTGGTGGTCGGCGACCTCATCAGCGGAGAAGCGTCAGAGGAGTACGCAACCGTCGGCGATACGCCGAACCTCGCTGCCCGGCTCCAGAGCCTGGCGGAGCCCGGCGCGGTCGTCGTTGCTTCGTCGACGCGCCGGCTGCTTGGTGATCTCTTCGCTTTCCGCAATCTCGGCCGCCGTGAGGTCAAGGGAATAGCCGAACCCATCGCAGTCTGGGCGGTGGAGGGGGCGACCGCATCCGAGAGTCGCTTCGAGGCGGTCCACGCGGCGCGCTCGATCGGCTTTGTCGGCCGCAAGGACGAGATCGAATTCATTCTCTCGCGCCAGCGACGGGCATGGCAGGGGCAGGGCCAGATGGTATTGATTTCCGGCGAAGCGGGCATCGGCAAGTCGCGCATTGTCGCAACGCTGTCCGAAAGCCCCTCGCTGGGGGCGCACCGGCGGGTGCGATATCAGTGTTCGCCTTACCACACCAACAGCGCGCTTCATCCCTTTGTCGCGCAGCTCGAGCGCGCCGCCGGCATCCGCTCGCACGACTCGCCCGGGCAGAAGCTCGACAAGCTCGAAGCAATGCTGGCGCTGGGAACACAGCAGGTCGCCCAAGCGACACCGCTCATTGCGGCGCTGCTTTCGATCCCAACCGGAGACCATTGTCCGCCGCTCGGTTTGAGCCCGGCGCAGCAGCGGCGGCAGACGTTTGCCACCCTTCTCGATCAGCTCGAGGGGTTGGCGCGAGAGCAACCCCTGCTGATTGTCTGCGAGGACATGCATTGGGCCGATGCCACGACACTTGAACTGTTCGATCTCGCGGTCGACCGGATCAGGGGACTACCGATACTCGTGCTGATGACATCCCGGCCGGAGTTCGAGCCATCCTGGTCGGGCCTGGCCAATGTCGGTCTGTTGCGGCTCGACCGGCTCGATCGGCAGGACACGCGCGCGCTGGTCGAGCAGGTGACCGTTGGTCGCCTGCTGCCACGCGAGATGATGAAGCAGATCATCGACAGGACGGATGGCATCCCGCTATTCGTCGAGGAATTGACCAAGATGGTGCTGGAGTCCGGACTGCTCGTCGAGGATGCCGGGCGCTATCGCCTCGGTAGTCCGCTCCCACCGCTCGCTATTCCCGCGACGCTGCAGGATTCGCTGATGGCGCGGCTCGACCGGCTTGCTCCAGTCAAGGAGGTGGCGCAGATCGGCGCCGCCATCGGCCGCGACTTCTCCTACGCGCTGCTGAAATATGTGGCGGGACGCAATGACCTGACGCTGACCGCTGCGCTGGAGCAACTCGAAGAGGCCGAACTGCTGGTGCGTCGCGGGGCTCCGCCCGACGCAAACTATAGTTTCAAGCACGCTCTTGTCCAGGAAGCGGCCTACGAGAGCCTGCTCAAGAGCAAGCGGCAGGTGCTTCACACGCGTATCGGCGATGTCCTGCGCGAGAAGTTTCCGGTCGTGGCCGAGACCGAGCCGGAAGTTCTGGCGCACCACTTCACCGAGGCCGGGCTGAACCAGGTCGCCCTCGAGTGGTGGCGCAAGGCGGGACAGCAGGCGCTGAAGCGCTCGGCCTATTCCGAGGCGATTGCGCATCTCGGCAAGGCGGTTGCCACCGCCGATGAATTGCCCGATGCGCCCGACCGGATGATGAGCAGGCTTCATTTGCAAATTGCCTATGGCCGCGCATTGCGGGGCGGCCTCGGGCACAGCGCTCCCGAAACGGTAGCCGCATGGACGCGCGCCCGGCAGTTCGCGGCCGACATCAATGATCCGGTTGAACTTGCGCCGGTCCATTCGGGCCTCTTCAATGCCTGCCTGACACACGGCGAACTCGCGCCGATGCGGGAGCTGGCGGATGCCATCAGGAGCGCTGCTGACCGACGGCCGGACTCGCCGGTGGCCGCCGTCGTGGCCCATTGGACCGGCGGGGTTACCTGCTGGTTCGGGGGCGACTATCTGAACGCGAGAGTGCATCTCGAGCATGCGCTGGAGATCTATGGTGCCGAGCCGGATCCCGCGACGTTCAGGGCTTCGGCGCTGGATCTTCCGTTCGTGATCATGAGATTTCTTGCCCTGGTGCTGTGGCCGCTCGGCAGGATCGCGCGCGCGCGCCGGCTCGCCGCCGAAGCGGTGAGTGCGTCGGGAGAAAAACGGGCGCTGTCCCAGGCCAATGCGCTGGTTCATCGCGCTGTGTTCGACGGACTATGCGGCGGCATGTTGCAGCAAACGGAGACGATCCTGGCGCTCGGTCTCGCGCGCGACCACACGATGCCGCTGTATGTGGCCGCCGGCACCTACCTGGATGGCCTGGCCAAGTGGCGTGCCGGCGACCGAACGACCGGACTGACGGACATGCGCCGCGGCTGGACCTTGCTGCACGAGAATGACTGCTATCTCTGTGAACCGTTTTGGGGGATGCATGTCGCCATGGCGGCCGCAGAGTCGGGCCAACTCGACAACGGGCTGGACATCCTGGGCGAATTGATCGCATGGGCGGGGCAATCCGGTCAGCATTGGCTTGATGCCGAGCTGCATCGCGTCCACGGCGAACTCTTGTCGCGCCATGACCCTTGCGACGAATCCGGTGCCGAAACTGCTCTCAAACGCGCGCTGGAAATCGCACGACACCAACAGACGAAGACCTTCGAGTTGCGCTGCGCCCTTGGACTTGCACGCCTGCACAGGACAAACGGCCGAGCGGGCGCGGTATCCGAGGTGCTCGCGCCCGTCCTCGCTGAGTTCGATGCGGAGCGAAATCTTCCCGAAGTCGAAGCAGCGAAAGAGCTGCTCAGGCAAGAGCGTTAGGCAGGTGCCGTTTCTCCGGCTGGCCGTCGGTCCGCGCCAGGAGATGACGGGTTACGAATTCACGTGCACGAAATCCCGCAGCAGCGGATAGATCTCGTTGTTCCAGCGCTTGCCCGAGAACACGCCGTAATGGCCTACGCCGGCCTGCATGTGGTGCACCCGGCGATAGGCGCGCACGCCGGTGCAAAGGTCTTGCGCCGCGAGGGTCTGGCCGATCGAGCAGATGTCGTCCTTCTCACCCTCGACCGTCATCAGCCCCATGCGGCTGACGGCCTTGGTGTTCACCGGCCGTCCCCGATGCATCAGCTTGCCCTGCGGCAGCAGATGCTCCTGGAACACGTCCCGCACGGTCTCGATGTAGAATTCCGCGGGCAGATCCATCACCGCGAAATATTCGTCGTAGAAGGTCTTGATGGTCGCCGCCTTCTCCTTCTCGCCCTTGGCGATGTGATTGGCGAGGTCCATGTGCTGCTTGATGTGCCGCTCGAGATTCATCGAGACGAAAGCCGTTAGCTGCACGAAGCCCGGATACACCTTGCGCAGCGCGCCGCGGCACTGCACCGGCACGTAGTTGATCAGATTGCTCTCGAACCAGTCGATCGGCCTGCTCTTGGCAAACTCGTTGACCCTGGTCGGCTGGATGCGCGTGTCGATCGGCCCCGCCATCAGCGTCAGCGTCGCGGGCCGCGACGGATGATTGTCCTCGCACATGATCGCGGCGGCCGCGAGCGCCGAGACCGACGGCTGGCAGATCGCGACCATGTGCGGGCGCGGACCGAGTTGTCCGAGGAAGTCGATGAGATGCTCGGTGTAGTCGTCGAGCCCGAAGCGGCCCTCGCTGCGCGGGATGTCGCGCGGATTGTGCCAGTCGGTGATGTAGACGTCGTGGTCCTGGAGCAGCGTCTTCACGGTGCCGCGCAGCAGCGTCGCGAAGTGGCCGGACATCGGCGCCACCAGCAGCATGCGCGGCTGCCCGGGCGCATCCGCCTTCTTGAAGTGCAGCAGCGAGCCGAACGGGGTGGCGTAGGCAATCTCCTCGGTGACGGCGACCTCGCGGTTTCCGACCATGACGCTGTCGATGCCGTAGGCCGGGCGGTGATAGGTGAGGGTGGAGCGCGAGATCAGTTCCAGCGCCGCCGAGAGCCGGTTGACGACCTGATCCGACATGCCCTGGGGCACCAGATTGAGGAATTTGAGCGCGGACGAGGCTCCCGCCCGCCACGGCGCCGTCAGGTCCATCTGGTTTTGAAAGGCCTGATAATACATCGACATCATACTGAAGTGCCCACCTGTCCCATGCTGCCATGCAATATCGAAGCCAAAGCCGAGTCAAACCGCCCGGAAAACTGGCACATCGCTTGCTCATCAACCCGGGTGTACACACGGGAAGCACAGGTAATGGGCACGCCGGCGGGCCGGGCGGGGTGCCGGTTTCAGGCGTGAGGGAAGGGGCAAATGGCGAAAGCGACACTGACCATCAGCAGCAAGAACTACTCGTCCTGGTCGCTGCGTGGCTGGCTGCTGACGAAGTTTTCCGGGCTCGATTTCGAGGAGATCGTCACCGCGCCGGACGACGCCTCCGCGCGCGCCGAGATTCTCCTGCTGTCCTCCTCGATCCTGGTGCCGTGCCTGCGGCACGAGGGCGCCACCGTCTGGGACACGCTGGCGATCGCCGAATATCTCAACGAGGTGATGCCGGACGCCGGGCTATTGCCCGCCGACCGGGTCCAACGGGCGCATTGCCGCTCGATCTGCGGCGAAATCCATTCCGGCTTCACCACGCTGCGCGCCTCGCTGCCGGTCAATCTGAAGGGGCATTTCCCCGGCTTCAAGATCTGGTCGCGCGCCCAGGCCGATATCGACCGGGTCTGGGCGATCTGGCGCGACTGCCTGGAGCGGTCGGGCGGTCCGTTCCTGTTCGGCGAGAAGCGGACCATGGCGGATGCGATGTACGCGCCCGTGGTGACGCGCTTCGTGACGTATGACGTCAAGCTCGAGCCGCGGCTCAAGGCCTATGCGGATACCATCATGGCGATGCCGGAGCTGAAGGAGTGGATCGCGGCGGCCAAGGAGGAGCCGGCCGAGATCGAGGAGCTCGAGGTCGAATATTAGGCAGATGTCGTTCGCCCTGCCCGTTTCGGCGGCGGAATCGAGGGGCGCGCAAGCCGCGCTTCAGCAGTTAACGTTTGGTGCCGCTGCCGGCGCGTGGCCCCCGGGGGCACGTTGCAGATATGGTACGTGCGAGCGGGACGGCTTCGACATCTAGCCGTGAACAGGCGTGGACAGGGCCTTTCGGCTGATTCGGACGTGATTCGTTCGGGCCGCGTTCCGAAGATTAAGACGGCGCGCGGCCCCGTTGCATTTTGAGACAGAAATGACGTGTCAGGCCGCCCCGCTATGCTTCATGCGCGGCAGGCGCCAGCCGATGACGGTTGCTTCCACCGCGATCCCCGCCTCGTGGTTCTGCCAGCGTCCCTCGACATAGCGGCAGGCAAACGGCAATTGATACGTTCCGCTATGGTCCTCGCACAGCACTTCGACCGGCAGACCCGGTGGTGGTTCTCCGGCGCCGTCGAATTCCGCCAAACGTCTGTCGCGCGTTGCCATTCCAAAAATCTCCCCTAATGAAAGTCGGAAGGCGGCAGAGCGCCCACTTCTCCGCATCCATCCCGATCATCGCTCCCCGTCCAGGGAACGGATGCAAGCTCAACGCGAGAATGCGGTACGAGTGTGGTAGCCTTCGGCCGCCGCGCTCAATCAGCGCAAATTGACGTGATTATCTGATGAGGAACCTGCATGCTGCTTCGAGGCGCCGGCGTCTGTTTCGCACTGTTGCCGCTCGCCACGCTGGCGCCTCTCCCGCTCCGCGCGCAGGACGTGCCCGGCATCGAGATCTGCACGGTCGAGAAGACCATGGAGCGGCGCACGAGCTGCCTCCAGAGCAACGTCGATTTCCTCCAGAAGACGATCACCAAGCTGACCCTCGATCACCAGCAGAAGCTCGATGCGGCCAATCGCCAGATCGACGCGTTGAAGACGAGCGTCGCCGGCTTGCAGAAGACGCTCGGCGATCTCCAGGCCGTGCAGGCGAAGACGGCGGAGGACGCAAAGAAGAAGGCCGACTCCAAGGACGCGCAGCCCGCGGCCAAGGATGCGCCGAAATAGGCGCGGCGCTCACGTGACGCGATATCGCTCCATCACGCCGCGATCGGGTTCAAGGCCGAGACCCGGGCCGGTCGGCACCGCAACATGGCCGGTGGCATCGACATCGGCGCGGCCGTCCCAGAGGCATGCCTCGCGCTTCAGGTAGAACATCTCGACGAGCCCGTCCTCGCGCGCCGCCAGGAGATGCAGCGTCGCCAGCAGGCCCGGGCCGAAATACGGCGAATGCGGGACGATCTTGACGCCGAGCCCATCTGCGAGTGCCGCGACCTTGAGAAACTCCGTGATGCCGCCGACCTTGATCACTGACGGCTGGGCGTGGGTCACCGCGCCTGCATTCATCATCTGGCGGAATTGATATTCCGTGCAGGCGTTCTCGCCGGCGGCGATGCCGAGCCCGCCCTTGCTGCGCACCTCGGCGAGCGCGGCAAAATCCTCCGGCGGCCAGACCGGTTCCTCCAGAAACATCGGCCGTGCGTCCCCGCAAGCCTTTGCGAACGCGATCGCCTGCTCGCCGGTGAGCGGGCAATTCATGTCGACCATCAGCGGAATGTTGGGGCCGATCGCCTCGCGGGCGGCAAACACTGCCGGCACCGTGGTCTCGTGCAGCTTGATGGCGCCGTAGCCGAGCGCGAGCGCCTTCTTGCATTCGGCGCCGATGTTCTCGGTCGAGCCGATCCGCAGCAGGCTCGCATAGGCGGGAATGGCTGTGCGCCTGGTCTCGCCGAGCAGGCGGTGCAGCGGCACCCCCTCGATCTTCGCGGCGAGGTCCCACAACGCGATGTCGAGCCCGGAGATCGCGAACATGGTGATGCCGTAGCGGCCGAACAGATGCAGGTTGCGCTGGATCTGCTCCATGACCGCGGGAATGCCGGCGGCATCAGGCACCTTCAGCCCGCGGGCCTGCGGTGCGATCATCTCCTCGACGGCATTGCGCGTGGTGCGCGGGCAGACATAGGCGAAGGCATCGCCCCAGCCGGTCAGTCCGGCGTCGGTCGTGACCTCGACCAGCACCATGTCGAGCGCGGAGATTGCGGACGCGCCCTGGCGAAAGCTCGCGACACCGGCGTCATAGGGGATGCGGATATGGTGCGCCCGCACATCGGTGATCTCCATGACGCGGTTCCTCTTTCTCGTGAGCGGTTTCAATGAGTGTAGCTGCCAATGCCGGGGCGTTGCCAGTGGCTATTGCCGGACTATCCTCATGCGAGGACAGCAATGCCGATCAAGCGAGGCGGTGGTGATCGGCGCATCATCGCCAGGCTTCGAACGAGGGCCTTTGACGTCATGAACCCAGCCCAGCGCGCGCTCTGGTATATCGAGAGCCATCTGGCCGAGCCGATGACGCTCGACGAGATCGCTGCGATATCCGGCGTGTCGCGGTTCCACGTCGTGCGCGCGTTTGCCGCAGCCACCGGACTTCCGGTGATGCGCTACGTGCGCGCGCGGCGGCTGACGGAAGCGGCGCGCAGCCTCGCGAACGGCGCGCCGGACATTCTGTCGCTGGCGCTGGAGGCGGATTACGGCTCCCACGAAGCATTCACCCGCGCGTTCCGCGACCAGTTCGGCACCACGCCCGAAGCGGTGAGGGCGGCGGCGTGCGTCAATGACCTCAAGCTTCAGGAGCCGATCCTCATGGACTCCACCATGCTCGACCATCTCGCGGCCCCGCGGTTCGAGACCGCGAAGGCCTTCCTCGTCGCCGGCCCGAGCGAGCGCATCTCCTGCGACAACGGCGCCGCCATTCCGGGCCTGTGGCACCGCTTCCATCAGGAGGTTGCCGACATCCCTGCGCGCATCGGTGGCGTTGCCTATGGCGTCTGTTGCAACGGCGATGATTCCGGCAATTTCGACTATATCGCCGGCGTCGAGGTCGCCGATTTCTCCGACCTGCCGCGCCGCTTCGGCCGCATCCGCATCCCCGAGCAGCGCTATGCGGTGTTCACCCACACCGACCACGTCGCCTCGATCCGCCGCACCGTCAACACGATCTGGAATCAGTGGCTGCCGGCCTCCGGCCAGAAGGCCGCGGATGCGCCGAGCTTCGAGCGCTATGACGAAAAATTCGATCCCGCCACCGGCAATGGCGGTTTCGAAATTTGGATACCAGTGCGCGAGTAACACGCAACGCTGGCATACCGTCCCGCTTGCTTGGCAAGCCTCGGCGACTTTGCCATAACCGCATGCAAATCTTGCGTGCGAGGCCCGTGCCGGACATCCCGCGCAAGCCATAACAAGCGCCGGGAGGTCCAGACATGTCCAACGTCCGCGTTCTCGCCACCGACCTCGAATTTCCCGAAGGGCCGGTCGTGATGCCGGACGGCTCGGTGGTGCTGGTGGAAATCCGAGGGGCACGCCTGACCCGGGTCTATCCCGACGGGCGCAAGGAGATCGTGGCCAAGGTGCCGGGCGGCCCGAATGGCGCAGCCCTCGGCCCCGACGGCAAGATCTACATCTGCAACAATGGCGGCTTCTCCTGGATTCCGGCCGGCAAGATGATCATGCCCGGCCCGCAGCCGAACGACTATCTCGGCGGCTCGATCCAGCGCGTCGATCTGCAATCGGGCAAGGTCGAGACCGTCGTGACCAAATGCGGCGAGCACGATTTGCGCGGACCGAACGATCTCGTCTTCGACAAGCACGGTGGCCTCTGGTTCTCCGATCTGGGAAAACGCCGCGCACGCGAGATGGACGTCGGCGGCATGTACTACCTCAAGCCCGGCATGACCGAGATCGTGGAGGTCGTGCACGGCATACTGCCCGCGAACGGCATCGGGCTCTCGCCGGACGAGAACACCGTCTACATCGCGGAGACGCCGACGGGACGGCTCTGGGCCTACGGGCTCTCCGCGCCCGGCACGCTCAAGCCGGCCGACGTGATCTATCGCGGCGAGCGGGGCAAACCGATCTGCGGCCTCGGCGGCTACCAGATGTTCGACTCGCTCGCGGTGGAGGCGAACGGCAATGTCTGCGTCGCGACCCTGGTCTCCGGCTGCATCTCGGTGATCGCGCCGGACGGCACGCTGGTCGAGCAGGTCCCGACCGGCGACCGCGTCACCACCAACATCGCCTTCGGCGGCCCTGAGCTCAAGACCGCCTACATCACGCTGTCCGGCAAGGGCGAACTGATCGCCATGGACTGGCCGCGCGGCGGATTGCCGTTGAACTTTTTGAACAAGTGACGATGGCGTAGTACGCCATCGTCATCCCGGGGCGGCTCGGAGAGCCGAACCCGGGATCTCGAGATTCTCAGGTGCGCAATTGCGCACCATAGTTCGGTCCTGCGGACCGCCCCGGAATGACATTCATGAGGAACGATACAATGCCCTGGCCCGACCCCATCACCCTGCGCGGACAGCACGCCCGTCTCGAGCCGCTGTCGCATCAGCACCGCGAGGGGCTGGTGGAGGCCGTGAAGGACGGCGAGCTCTACACGATCTGGTACACCGCGATCCCGACGCCGGAGAACGTGGCCAAGGAGATCGACCGCCGCTTGGGCCTCCAGGCCGCAGGCTCCATGCTCCCCTTCACCGTGTTCGACGCCGGCGGCAAGATCGTCGGCCAGACCACCTACATGAACATCGATGCCGCCAACCGCCGCGTCGAGATCGGCTCGACCTGGTATGGCAAGAGCGCGCAGCGCGGGCCGCTCAACACGCAATGCAAGCTCTTGCTGCTCACCCACGCCTTCGAGACGCTGAACTGCATTGCGGTCGAGTTCCGCACCCACTTCTTCAACCACCAGAGCCGCCGCGCCATCGAGCGCCTCGGCGCCAAGCAGGACGGCATCCTGCGTAGCCACCAGGTCGCGCCGAACGGCACGCTGCGCGACACCGTGGTCTACAGCATCACCGCCGCCGAATGGCCGACGGTGCGGACGCATCTCGAATATCAACTCAACGACAAGCCGCGCTGATAGGCGCCGAGGCAAGATGGACAGATTTGATTATGTGATTGTCGGCGCGGGTTCGGCCGGTTGCGTGCTCACCAGCCGGCTGAGCGAAGATCCGAACGTCAGCGTCTGCGTGCTCGAGGCGGGCCCCAGCGACTGGCATCCCTACATCCATCTGCCGGCGGGTTTCATCAAGACCTTCCACATGAAGAGCATCAACTGGGCCTACCAGCAGGAGCCGGGGCCTTACACTGGCGGGCGCAGCATCTACGCGCCGCGCGGCAAGACGCTCGGCGGCTCGTCTTCGATCAACGGGCACATCTACAACCGCGGCCAGCGCATGGATTTCGACACCTGGGCGCAGATGGGCAATCGCGGCTGGGGCTATGCCGACGTGCTGCCTTACTTCAAGCGGCTGGAGAAGCGGGTCGGCGAGGGCGAGGACACCTATCGCGGCCGCGACGGCAATCTCATCGTCACCACGATGGAGTGGCGCGATCCGCTCTGCGAAGCCTTCATGGAAGGCGCGGTTTCGCTCGGCATCCCGCGCAATCCCGACTACAACGGCAAGACCCAGGAAGGCGTCTCCTACTGCCAGCGCACCATCGACAAGGGCCTGCGCGTCTCCGGCTCGACCGCGTTCCTCAAGCCCGCGATGAAGCGGCCCAACGTGCATGTGCATACGCATGCGCACGCGACCGAGATCATCTTCGAAGGCAAGCGCGCCGTCGGCGTGCGCTACATGAAGGGCGGCCGCGGCGGCACGCCGGTGGAGGTTCGCGCCAACAAGGAGGTGATCCTCTCCGGCGGCACCTATAATTCACCGCAGCTGCTCCAGCTCTCCGGCATCGGCTCGCCGGATCTGTTGCAGGCCAACGGCATCGCCGTGCGTCACGCATTGCCGGTCGGCGAGGGCCTCCAGGACCACTACGCGCCGCGCACGGTGGCGCGCGTCAAGGACATCAAGACCATCAACGAGCTCCGCCGCGGCTTCTCGCTGTGGATCGAGGCGCTGAAATGGGCCACCACGCGCCGCGGCCTGCTGTCGCTGTCGCCGACCATGGTCTATTGCTTCTGGCATTCCGGCGAGAGCGCCGACAGCTCCGACCTGCAGCTCACCTTCACGCCGGCCAGCTACAAGGAAGGCGTGCAGGGCCAGCTCGAGGACGAGCCCGGCATGACGGTGGCGTCCTGGCAGCAGCGCCCGGAAAGCCGCGGCTATGTCCGCATCCGCTCGGCCGATCCGTTTGCGCCGCCGATCATCCAGACCAACTATCTCGACGCCGAGCTCGACCGCCGCGTCATCGTTGGCGGCATGAAGCTCGCGCGACGCCTGCTGAAGAGCGCGCCGCTGTCGCCCTATTACGCCTACGAGGATTTCCCCGGCCCCAACATCAACACCGACGACGAATTCCTCGCCGCCGCCACCGAACGCGGCACCACCACCTTCCACCCCGGCTGCACCTGCCGCATGGGCCCGGCGGATTCCACCTGGGCGGTGGTCGACGACCAGCTCCGCGTCCACGGCCTCCAGGGCCTGCGCGTGATCGACGCCTCGGTGATGCCGCGCATGATCTCGGCGAACCTCAACGCCTCGACGATGATGATCGCCGACCGCGCTTCCGATTTGATCCGCGGCAAGGTGCCGATGGAAGCCGCGCGCATTCCGGACGCAGCGGTGGCGTGATCTGCGTAGGGTGGGTTAGCGAAGCGTAACCCACCACTTCTTTCGATGCGGAGACAAAAGAGGTGGGTTACGCTGACGCTAACCCACCCTACGAGCTGAAGGCGTCGTAGCCACTTGAGCGCAGAGCAAAATCGTCCACTCACGGATGCCGAGCGTGATCTTGCCCGCTGGATGCTGGAGCACGGCACGGAAGAGGCAAGGCAGTATCTCGATCAGCTCGAGTTGGCTGAAGTAACACCCTGGAAATGTCTGTGCGGGTGCGCCAGCATCAATTTCCAGATCAGGGGACATGCTGAGCCACCGCCCGGTGTCCGTATTCTCGGTGACTTCCTGATCAATCGAGGCGGCCACCCCAGCGGTATTTTCATCTTTTCGAGCGGCGGCTTGCTGAGAGGCATCGAAGTCTTCGGCTTGGCGGGCGATGCGCCGTCTGTGCTGCCACGACCTGAAAGCTTGTCTGCATTTGAATCCGATACTTCGTAGCCCGGATGGAGCGAAGCGCAATCCGGGATGATCGCATCCGCCCGCACGCCGTTCCCCGGAACCAGCGTCAGGTTGATAGGCCCTTTGGTCTCCAGTGTTGCGCTCAGGTGACATGAATTTCAGAAAGCAATGATAGGTTGCATGTGGGGGCTCCGCAGTAGATTTCGATTCGGGGTCGACACAATGAAGAAGATCTTGCTGGGCACGGTTGCCCTCCTCGCGCTCGTCGCTCCTGCCTCGGCCGCTGACCTGGCGGCGCGGCCGTACACCAAAGCGCCTCCTCCAACGGTTCCGTTCTACGACTGGAGCGGCTTCTACATCGGCATCAATGGTGGCGGCGGCTCTGCCCGCAAGTGCTGGGACCTGGTCAATATCGGTGGCGCGGTTGTCGCTCCGGCCGTTTCCATGGGGTGCCACGATGCGACAGGGGGCACGGCCGGCGGTCAGATCGGCTACCGCTGGCAGACAGCGGGTTGGGTGTTCGGCGTGGAGGCACAGGGCAACTGGGCCGATTTCAGGGGGGCCAACGCCAACTCCGTCTTCGCGGGCGTCCAGGATGAATCAAAGATTGATGCGTTCGGCCTGTTCACGGGCCAAGTCGGCTATGCCTGGAATAACGTGCTGCTCTATGTGAAGGGTGGCGCCGCAGTTGTCAGCGACAAATACCGTGCTTTCGATATTCCGACCGGGCTGACGATCAACAATGCGAGTGAAACCCGCTGGGGTGGCGCGGTCGGGGCCGGTCTCGAATTTGGCTTCGCTCCGAACTGGTCGGTCGGTGTTGAATACGATCACCTGTTCATGGATCATCGCGACGTGAACTTCCACTTCACCGGGACCTTTGGTCTTGCGGCGGGCGCTTTTGCGGGAACCGCACGTATTGGCCAGGACGTCGACATCGGCCTGGTTCGCGTGAACTACCGCTGGGGTGGCCCGCTGGTCGCGAAGTACTGATCTTCGCTCGAACGGGAAGCGTCGAACTGAACTGGTCCAACGTCGCGCGGGCGAGGTGGGTTTCGTTACGCTCGGTTTGCACGACTTCCCCGGATTGCGCCGCGCTCCATCCCGGCTACGTGGCCCGTCGGGCAAAACATCCCGCCGCTCGTCAACCCCTTCGCGCGAAAATATTCCACTTTATCGAAATTCGGAATTGCGGCATACATCGAAACAGCCCGGCCCACGAAGAGGGGCGGTTCGCGAGTCGTTCGAAACGCGGGCCGGGTTGCGGTGGACGCGGCAGCGTCGGCACGAGAGGTAGCGGGCAGGGCGGGTAGTCCCTGTGAGTCCGCGGCCACGTGTAGACGGACGGCGCTGAGCGCGTACGGCAAAACCGTGTGGTCCTGGCCGTCGTTGCTACGGTCAAGCCTTTCGCGGAGATGTGCGCGAGCCCAACCGGGCAGACGGCATCGTCAATTCGCGGGGCGAGGGAGGCCAGAAGGAACTCGGCTCCCGGGAGAGCACGGCATAAGCCGTCCAACCACCGCGCAGGGAAGGCCGTGTGTACGGCTTCACCTGTATGCCGCTGTGCAGTTTTTCTGCGTGTGCTTTCGCACAGCGGACCGTGGGTGCCAGCCGGCATCCGGCCTTCCCTGCGCCCTCTGCTTGAAGAGGGTGGAGAGATCGAAGCAAAGCTCGGGCGGGATCAGCCGCGAGGATGCGAAGGTGTGTCTGCGATAAGGGTGCGAGTTGAAGGATGGCGGCGATGCCACTTGCTCCGTCATTGCGAGCGCAGCGAAGCAATCCAGAGTCTTTCCGCGGAGGGATTCTGGATTGCTTCGCTGCGCTCGCAATGACGAGGTGGAGGAGGTCTCGCGCCAAACTCCGCTCTCGTGCCCCGGACGCAGCGCAGCGCTACTTCAGCGGTGCGCTGCAGAGCCGGGGCCCATGTCTCCGAGCAATTCGTGTCGCCTTCTGGGTCCCGGCTCTGCGCAGCAGCGTTGCACGCTGCAGCGCGTCCGGGACACGAGAGACCTACACTTCCCGCCGGCTCAGGAACGCCAGCCGCTCGAACAGATGCACGTCCTGCTCGTTCTTGAGCAGCGCGCCGTGCAGCGGCGGAATGAGCTTGCGCGGGTCGCGTTCGCGGAGCTGCTCGACGCTCATGTCCTCGTTGAGCAGCAGCTTCAGCCAGTCGAGCAGCTCGGAGGTCGAGGGCTTCTTCTTCAGGCCGGGCACCTCGCGCACCTCGAAGAAGATCCGCAGCGCCTCTTCCACCAGGCGCTTCTTGATGCCGGGGAAGTGGACGTCGACGATGCGGCCCATGGTGTCGGCGTCGGGGAACTTGATGTAGTGGAAGAAGCAGCGGCGCAGGAACGCGTCGGGCAGCTCCTTCTCGTTGTTGGAGGTGATCATCATGATCGGGCGCTGCTTGGCCTTGATCGTCTCGCCGGTCTCGTAGACATGGAATTCCATGCGGTCGAGCTCGAGCAAGAGGTCGTTCGGGAATTCGATGTCGGCCTTGTCGATCTCGTCGATCAGCAGCACAGGGCGCTGCTCGGCGGTGAAGGCGTCCCACAGCTTGCCGCGCTTGATGTAGTTCCTGATGTCGGACACCCGCGCATCGCCGAGCTGGCTGTCGCGCAGGCGCGACACCGCGTCGTATTCATAGAGGCCCTGCTGCGCCTTGGTGGTGGACTTGATGTGCCAGGTCAGCAGCGGCGCGTTCAGCGCCTTCGCCACTTCCTCGGCCAGCACCGTCTTGCCGGTGCCGGGCTCGCCCTTGATGAGCAGCGGGCGCTCCAGCACGATCGAGGCATTGACCGCGACCTTGAGATCGTCGGTTGCAACATAGTCCTTGGTGCCGGTAAATTTCATCGCACGTCCTTGTTGGTCGTCGGCCGAGGCAACGCCCTGGTCGCGACATGGGAACGGCCGCCCGAGGCGGCCGTTCCTGGTTCGGTCAGGCTTTCAGGCCCGTTTTATCAGCGAAAGGATGACGAGCACAATCACCGCGCCGATGGTGGCGCTGAGGATGTCGCGGAGCATGCCACCGCCGAGGCTGACGCCAAGCTGCGGCAGCACCCAGCCTGCAACCAGCGCACCGATGATGCCGACCACGATATTGCCGATCAGGCCAAATCCCGCCCCATGGACAATCTTGCCCGCGAGCCAGCCTGCGATCGCGCCGATGACCAGTGCCGCGATAATTCCCATCGAAAACGCCCCCAAAAAGAAAGTCACAAGTCCGGCAATTCTAGAGCAAAAACCCTGCCGGTCTAGGCCTCCGCCGTCGCTGGCGCCCCTTGACGCCGGCCACCCGACGGGCAATCTGTCACTCATGTTCCTGCAATTCTTCACCTCATTGCGCGACGCGCAGGTCCCCGTGACGCTGCGCGAATACCTCACGCTGATGGAGGCGCTCGACGCCGACCTCGCGGACTACACGGTCGAGAACTTCTACTATCTGTCGCGCGCCTCGCTGGTGAAGGACGAGCGCAACCTCGACAAGTTCGACCGGGTCTTCGGCACCGTGTTCAAGGGGCTGGAAAGCCTGCTCGAGGCCATGGAGGGGGCCGAGATCCCCGCGGAGTGGCTGAAGAAGCTCGCCGAGAAATACCTGACCGACGAAGAGAAGAAGCAGATCGAGGCCATGGGCTGGGACAAGCTCATGGAGACCCTGAAGAAGCGGCTCGAGGAGCAGAAGGGCCGGCACCAGGGCGGCTCGAAGTGGATCGGCACCGCAGGCACCTCGCCGTTCGGCGCCCACGGCTACAATCCCGAAGGCGTCCGCATCGGCCAGGAGAAGAACCGCAACAACCGCGCCGTGAAGGTGTGGGACAAGCGCGAGTTCAAGGATCTCGACGGCAATGTCGAGCTCGGCATCCGCAACATCAAGGTGGCGCTGCGCCGCCTGCGCAAGTTCGCCCGCACCGGCGCGCCGGACGAGCTCGATCTCGACACCACCATCCGCGAGACCGCCAATCACGGCTATCTCGACGTCCACATGCGCCCCGAGCGGCGCAATGCGGTGAAGCTTTTGGTGTTCTTCGACATCGGCGGCTCGATGGACGCGCATATCGAGCAGGTCGAGGAATTGTTCTCGGCGGCGAAGAGCGAGTTCAAGCACATGGAGTATTTCTACTTCCACAACTGCCTCTATGAGGGCGTGTGGAAGCAGAACAAGCGGCGCTTCACCGACCGCACGCCGACCTGGGACGTGCTGCACAAATACCCGCACGACTACAAGGTCGTGTTCGTCGGCGACGCCTCGATGTCGCCTTACGAGATCATGGTGCCCGGCGGCTCGGTCGAGCATGTCAACGAGGAGCCCGGCTCGGTCTGGCTCGACCGCATCATCCGCACCTATCCGCATTCGGTGTGGCTCAATCCGGTCGCGCAGAAGCACTGGGATTATTCGGAATCCACCACCATCATCAAACGCATCTTCACCAACCGCATGTTCCCGATCACGATCGAAGGTCTGGAAGGCGCGATGAAGGAATTGACGCACTAGCGCTGCTGTCATTCCGGGGCGCGCGCAGCGCGAACCCGGAATCTCGAGGTTCCGGGTTCGATGCTTCGCATCGCCCCGGAACGACGGAAGAGAAGAAGGGAAGACCCATGCCCCAGACCATCACCCGCGGCATCAAGGCGCTGATCGACGAGGCCAATGCCGAGATCGAGACGCTCACCGCCAAGGACGCCATCGAGATCTCCAAGAACGGCGACGTCGTCATCGTCGACATCCGCGACCCCCGCGAGATCGAGCGCGACGGCCGTATCCCCGGCGCGTTCGCCTGCACCCGCGGCATGCTCGAATTCTGGATCGATCCGCAGAGCCCCTATGCCAAGCCGGTGTTCCAGGAGGACAAGAAGTTCGTGTTCCACTGCGCCGGCGGCTTGCGCTCCGCGCTCGCCGCCAAGACCGCGCAGGACATGGGCCTGAAGCCCGTCGCCCACATCGCCGGCGGCTACGCCGCCTGGCGCGACGCCGGCGGGCCGGTGGAGCAATGGGAGCCGAAGAAGAAGGGGTGAGGGGTGCTTCGCTGTCGCTCCGATCTCCGCTGTCATTCCCCGCGAAAGCGGGGAATCCAGTACGCCGCGGCCCATCCGCTCAATCACAACCGCCTCTGGAATACTGGATCGCCCGGTCAAGCCGGGCGATGACAGCGGAGTTTGATGCGCATTGCTTCAACTTCGGAACGACAAGAAAGACATCCCATGACCCCCACCGATCCCCTCGTCTCCACCGAATGGCTCGCCGCCCACATCAGTGACGCCAACGTCAAAGTGCTCGACGCCAGCTTCAAGCTGCCGGGCGTGCTGCCGCTGCCGAAGGACGATTATCTCGCAGCCCATCTGCCGGGCGCGGTGTTCTTCGACGTCGATGCGGTGTCGGACCATTCCAACCCGCTGCCGCACATGTATCCGAGCGCCGAGCAGTTCGGCCGCGACGCAGGCCAACTCGGCATCGCCAATACCGACACCGTCGTGATCTACGATGCCGGCGGCTGGGTTGCGGCGCCGCGCGCGTGGTGGATGTTCCTGGCTTTCGGCCACGGCAATGTGCGCATCCTCAACGGTGGCCTGAAGAAGTGGCGCGCCGAGGGGCGTCCCATCGAGAGCGGCGAGGTGAGGCCGAAGCCGGCGACCTTCAAGGCGAGCTACGATTCAAACCGCGTGCGCAGCATGCAGCAGCTCGTGGCCAATGTCGAAAGCCGCGCCGAGCAGGTGATCGACGCGCGCGCCGCCGACCGTTTCGAGGGCCGCGCGCCGGAGCCGCGGGCCGGCATCCGCTCCGGTCACATCCCCGGCGCGCGCAACGTGCCCTACAATCTGCTGTTCGATGCTGCGACCGGCACGATGAAGCCGCTCGATGATCTGCGCGCCGCTTTCGCGAGCGCCGGCGTCAAGCTCGACGCGCCGATYGTGACCAGCTGCGGCTCCGGCGTTTCGGCCGGCGTGCTGACACTCGCGCTCTATCGCCTCGGCATCACCGACACCGCGCTCTATGACGGCTCATGGTCGGAATGGGGCCAGGCCGGCGGCCCCCCGGTCGCGACCGGGCCGGCGTGAGGCGTTAATAGCGGCCGCAGGCGAAGGTGCGCTCCCTCGCCCCGCTTGCGGGGAGAGGTTAAGCGGCGTCAGCGCGCGCGCGCCGTCGCGGCGAGCGCGGGCTGTTGCGGCGCGAACGGATCGTAGGTCTGTTGAACCGGTGGCGGCGGGCGCCGCACGATGTGGCGGCGCTTCTTCGCCTTCGCACTGCGCTTGGTCGCCTTGCTCTCCGGCGCGCTGGCGGCGGCCTTGGCCTTCTCCGGTGGATCCTTCCAGGCCGTGGTCGCCGGATCGTTGAACGTGGCGAACCTGGCATTCGCCATGTCGAGTGCTGAAGATGCCAAGGCGGCACTGGTCTCAGTCGACGGCGGTTCGCCGGCGGCGGCAGCCGCAACCTTGTCCACGGGGATGGATGCCGTGGTGTCGGCGACGGTGAGCGTGTCGGTCGTGGCTGGCGCGGCGGCTTCCGTCGTTGCCGGTTCGGCTGCCGGCGTGGCCTCAGTGACTTGCGGCTCGGCCTGTGCGGTCGTCTCGGTGGTCACCGTAGCGGCCTGCTCGGGCTCGCTCGCCGGCAGCGCGATGGTCGGAACCTGGTCCCGCAGCGACGGGGCTGGCGCGGCCGCCTCCGGCTCCGCGCGCAAGGCCGCAAGCACCGGCTGTGCCGGTTCGGACGCCTGCGCGAACACCTGTTCCTGCGGGCCATTCCGCCAGGACGGGTTGGTGACGTACTGCTCGTGCGTCGCCCGCAGCAGCGCGGCGGCGCCGAGGCCGAACACCAGGATGGAGGTTGACAGCAGGATCGCGGCAAACAGGAAGCGAAAGCCGGGAAGCATCGACGGGTTACGAATTTCCGCCCCGGCGGGTGGTGGCTGGGGCCCTTGAGCCATCTGAACGCGGTGACGGTACTGATTGCCGCGTTCGCCACGCGGGGATCGAAGCTCAAAGCGGAGGCGAATCAGGCTGATTCGAACATACCGCAACGATTCCGTGCCGTTCCCCTAAATTCGGGGCCAGGACTCCGGCAATCTACGGCCCGATGCGATTTCCGCCCCCGTGATGCAACGGAGCAACGGTGTGAGCTTGCATCACAAATCGCTAAATCGGGCCAAATCGGCCTGTCATGTCTTGAATGTGCCGCTATCTTCGGTCATCTGGCCGTTAACGGTCCGGACGGGGCCCGGGGACTATACAAGAGCGATGATGATCAAACATTTTCTGACGATATGCGCTGCCGCAACAGTCGCTGCGGCGGGAACCTCGCTCGCTCACGCCCAGAGCTATCCGGTCCAGCAGGCGCCGGGCTATGGCGCCCCGGCCGAATATCGCCCCGGCGACCGCACCCCGAATTTCGACGCGCTGGAAGATGACGACGACGGCATGCCGCAGGCGGCGCTGCCGCCGCCCGGTCCGGTCGATGATCCGCGTTATGGCCGCCCGGCTGGCCCTCCCGTCTACTCCGCCGCCCCGCCGCAGGGCCCAGTGATGTCGCCGGATGATCCCCGTTACGGCCGTCCTGCCGGCGCCCCCGTCTATTCCGCCGCCCCGCCACAGGGCCCGGTGATGTCACCGGACGATCCCCGCTATGGCCGCCCCGCCGGTCCGCCGGCGGTGATCTATGCCGACCGTCCGGGCCAGGCGCCTGGCAGCGACGGCCTGCGACCGCCGGAGGCCGTCGGTGGCCCGGCCGCGACCGGAGCGGTCTCGCAGCAGCCCGCCCTTGGCGCCGATGGCCGGCCGATGTCGATTGCTTCGCTGCCGCCCGAGGAGCAGCCCGACGCCGCTCCGGCGCAGTTGCCGCAGAACCTGCGCCGTCAGGAAGTCTCGCTGGCGACCAAGGAGCCGGCCGGAACGCTGATCGTCGATACTCCGAACACCTACCTCTATTACGTGCTCGGCAATGGCCGTGCGATCCGCTACGGCGTCCGTGTCGGCCGCGACGGTTTCACCTGGACCGGCGTGCAGAAGATCACCCGCAAGGCCGAGTGGCCGGATTGGCATCCGCCGACGGAGATGATCGAGCGCCAGCCCTATCTGCCGCGCTTCATGGCCGGCGGTCCCGGCAATCCGCTCGGCGCCCGCGCGATGTATCTCGGCTCGACCGTGTACCGCATCCACGGCACCAATCAGCCCTCGACGATCGGCAAGTTCGTCTCCTCCGGTTGCATCGGCATGCTGAACGAGGACGTCTCCGACCTCTTTGATCGGGTCAAGGTCGGCACCCGCGTGGTGGTGATGCCGGGTGGCCCGCCGCCGGGAACGGCGACCGCGTCCGCTGCGCCCGTGCCCGGTGCTGCTGGTCCGGCTCCGATGGCTGCCCAGGCTGGTCCGGTCCCGGGCACGCAGCCGACGGTGGTGCCGCCGCTGCCCGCGCCGGTCACCGTGCGCTAGGCGTTCCGCGAAAACTCAGTTTGCAAAAGGGCGTGCTGTCGGCACGCCCTTTGTCGTTCAGGCCAGCTTGCGCGGCAGCTCGCCGCCCTTGGTCCAGGCGTCGATCGCCTCGACCATCTGGCCGTAATGAATGCGCAATCCGTCCTCCGTCGCGTAGCCGAGATGTGGCGTCAGCACGAGGTTGTCGAGCTTGCGGAACGGATGATCGACCGGCAACGGCTCGACCGAGAACACGTCGATGCCGGCGCCCGCGATCTTCTTCTGCTGCAACGCCGCCAGCAGCGCCGCCTCGTCCACGATCGGCCCGCGCGCGGTGTTGACGAGGAAGGCGGTCGGCTTCATCCGCGCGAGATCGGCAGCTCCAACCAGGCCGCGCGAACGCTCGCTCAGCACGACGTGGATGGTGATGATATCAGCCTTTGTGAACAGCTCTTCCTTGCTGGCGTAGCCGACGCCGGCCTCCTTGCACTTCTCCGGCGTCAGGTTCGGGCTCCAGGCGATCACGTTCATGCCGAACGCTTTCGCGATGCCCGCCATCTTGCTGCCGAGCTTGCCGAGCCCGACGATGCCGAGCGTGCGGCCTTCGATCTCGGTGCCGGCAAAGGTCTGCCAGGGCTCGCCCGCATGCATGCGCGCGTTCTCGCGGCCGATGCCGCGGGTCAGTTCCAGGATCAGGCCCATGGCGAGCGGCGCGGTGGGGTCGCGGGAATATTGCGTGCCGCCGATCGCCACATTGCGCGCCTTCGCGGCGTCCATGTCGATCGAGGCGTTACGCATTCCGGAGGTCAGCAGCAGCTTCAGCTTCGGCAGCGCCTCGAACAGGCTCCTGGGGAATGCGGTGCGTTCGCGCATCGCGCAGATGATCTCGAAATCGGCGAGCGCGCTGGCCGCCGCCTGCTCGGAGGCGAAGGGATGGCTGAACACGGTGACGTCGAGGCGGTCGGAGAGTTTCGACCAGTCGGCGACGTCGAGGGCGAGGTTGAAATAGTCGTCGAGAATTGCACAGCGCAACCGCGTCATCAGCGTTCATCCAGGGCAAGGGGTGGCGCAGGCGGGAGCGCCATCATTGGAACTGGGCCATGGTTGCGCGCAATCACACCTGCGCGCAAGCCGCCGACGTTTCAAAAATCCGCTAGGGACGAAGGGTTCAGAGGTCGCGCGGCTTCAGGCGGACCGGCGCATCCATGCCGTGCTTGGCGCGCCAGGCGGGGCCGGGGCCGCGCATGTAGTGCAGCTCGGGCCGGTATGGATTGAAGGCCGTGGTGAAGAAGCGCTTCCAGAAGCCCTTGAGCTCCGTGACGAGCGCGGAGGTGCTGCCGGCTTCTGCCGGAACGGGAAAGGAATTGGTCTCGGTCAGAGCCATGGTGCGGCCTCGCTGTTCTCCCCGCCGCTTCTGCCGCGGGTGGCGTCTTTTCCGGCGCCGTGAACGAGCTTTGGCCTGCTTTATTAAAAAATGGTTTCAATTGTCCGGATTGGCGTCAGCATGGTGTCCGTCCCGTATTCATCCGTGGTGAACGGAGGGAAAACATTGCCCTTTGGGGGCGGGATCGCTACATCGGCGGCAAGCAAATTTCCTCAAATCGAAGGTTTTCGGGACCGATGGCGCGCCAATTCGTCTACTTCATGCAGGGCCTGACCAAGAGCTACCCGACCCGCAAGGTGCTCGATAACGTTCACTTGTCGTTCTACCCGGACGCCAAGATCGGCGTGCTCGGTGTCAACGGCTCGGGCAAGTCGACCCTGCTCAGGATCATGGCCGGCCTCGACAAGGAGTACAACGGCGAGGCCTGGGTCGCCGAGGGTGCCCGCGTCGGCTATCTCGAGCAGGAGCCGCATCTCGATCCGACGCTCTCCGTGCGCGACAACGTCATGCTGGGCGTCGCCAAGCAGAAGGCCATCCTCGATCGCTACAATGAGCTGGCGATGAATTATTCCGAGGAGACCGCCGACGAGATGACCAAGCTGCAGGACGAGATCGAGGCCCAGGGCCTCTGGGATCTCGACAGCAAGGTCGACCAGGCCATGGACGCGCTGCGTTGCCCGCCCGATGATGCCGATGTGACGAAACTCTCCGGCGGTGAGCGCCGCCGCGTCGCGCTGTGCAAGCTGCTGCTCGACCAGCCCGAGCTCCTGCTGCTCGACGAGCCGACCAACCATCTCGACGCCGAGTCGGTGGCGTGGCTGGAAGGCCATCTGCGCAACTATCCCGGTGCGATCCTGATCGTGACCCACGATCGCTACTTCCTCGACAACGTCACCGGCTGGATCCTCGAGCTCGACCGCGGCAAGGGGATTCCCTACGAGGGCAACTACTCGTCCTGGCTGGTGCAGAAGCAGAAGCGGCTGGAGCAGGAAGGCCGTGAGGACGCCGCGCACCAGAAGACGCTCGCCCGCGAGCAGGAGTGGGTCGCCTCATCGCCGAAGGCACGTCAGGCCAAATCCAAGGCGCGCTACCAGCGCTACGAGGATCTGCTCAAGAAGGCGAGCGAGAAGCAGACCCAGACCGCGCAGATCATCATTCCCGTCGCCGAGCGGCTCGGTGCCAATGTGGTCGACTTCGAGGGCCTCAGCAAAGGCTTTGGCGATCGCCTCCTGATCGACGATCTCACCTTCAAGCTGCCGCCCGGCGGCATCGTCGGCGTGATCGGCGCCAACGGCGCCGGCAAGACCACGCTGTTCAAGATGATCACCAAGCAGGAAACGCCGGACAACGGCACCATCACGGTCGGCGAGACCGTGCATCTCGGCTATGTCGACCAGTCGCGCGACGCGCTCGATGGCAGCAAGAACGTGTGGGAGGAAATCTCCGGCGGCAACGAGCTGATCCTGCTCGGCAAGAAGGAAGTGAACTCGCGCGGCTATTGCTCGTCGTTCAACTTCAAGGGTGCCGACCAGCAGAAGAAGGTCGGCGCGCTCTCGGGCGGTGAACGCAACCGCGTGCATCTCGCCAAGATGCTGAAGTCCGGCGCCAACGTCCTGCTGCTCGACGAACCGACCAACGACCTCGACGTCGACACGCTGCGCGCGCTCGAAGAGGCGCTGGAGGATTTTGCCGGCTGCGCCGTCATCATCAGCCATGATCGCTGGTTCCTCGACCGCATCGCGACCCACATCCTCGCCTTCGAGGGCGACAGCCATGTCGAATGGTTCGAGGGCAACTTCCAGGACTACGAGAAGGACAAGATGCGCCGTCTCGGCCAGGACAGCATCATTCCCCATCGCGTCAAGTACAAGAAGCTGACGCGGTGATGGCGGCATGATGCGGGGGGCGCTCATCGCTGCGGTGATCCTTGTCACGTGCAGCTTGTCGCCCGCCCGCGCCGCCGACGCGGCTTTCACCCAGTTCATCGCCTCGCTCTGGCCCGAGGCGCAGGCTGCCGGCGTGTCGCGCGCGACGTTCGACCAGCAGACACGCGGGCTCGAGCCCGACTACAAGCTGCCTGACCTGATCCTGCCCGGGCGGCCCGCGACCGGCGCGCCGTCGCAGGCCGAGTTCGTGCAGGTGCCTGCGGATTACGTCAGGGACGCCTCGATCGCACGCCTTGCGGGCGAGGGGCAGCGGCTGCTGCAAAAATATCGTCCGGCGCTGACGGACATCGAGAAGAGCTCCGGTGTGCCGGCAACGGTCATGCTGGCGATCTGGGGTCGCGAGACCGATTATGGCCGCTACACGCTGCCTTACGATCTCGTCCGCGTGCTGGCGACACAGGCTTATGTCGGCCGCCGCAAGGACACCTATCGCAACGAGTTCATTCTCTCGCTGAAGATTCTCGGCGAGGGCGTGGTGACGCGCAAGGACATGCGCTCGTCCTGGGCCGGCGCCACCGGGCTCACGCAATTCCTGCCGTCCGAATATTACAAGCACGGCGTCGATTTCGACCGCGACGGCCGCATCGACATCTGGCACTCGGTGCCGGACGCGCTGGCCTCCGCCGCGCAGCAGCTCGTCAACAAGGGCTGGCAGAGCGGCGTGCGCTGGGCCTATGAGGTGCAGGCGCCGGCCAAGGTCGATTGCACCAGCGGCGTGCCCGAGGTGACGAAGCCGATCGGACAATGGCTGCGCGAGGGCTTTGTGCCGGTGCGCGGACAAAAGCTGAGTGCCGCCGAGCAGGCGCAGCCGGCCTCGCTGTTACAGCCGGAAGGCATCTACGGTCCGTCGTTCCTGACCACGAAGAACTACTTCGTCATCAAGGAATACAATTTCTCCGACCTCTACGTGCTGTTCGTCGGCCATCTCAGCGACCGCATGACGAGCCCGCTGCCGTTCGCGACGCCGTGGTCGGCCTCGAAGCAAATGCGGACGAAGGATGTCGAGGCGATGCAGCGCGGGCTCACGCGCGTCGGGCTCTACAAGGACAAGATCGACGGCAAGGCCGGCATGCAGACCCGCGCCGCGCTCGGCGCCTATCAGAAGTCGGCGGGCCTCAAGGTCGATTGCTGGCCGAGCGAAGAGGTGCTGCGCTCGATCCAGGCTGCGCGCTGAGCGCGCGCCAAAAGAAAAAGCCCGGCCGAGAGGCTCGGCCGGGCTTCGATCGCGGCGCGTAGGCGCCGTGCGATCAGATCAGTAGCAGACGCGAACCGGGCGAACGACCCAGCCGTAGCCGTCCCAGTAGCGCTGGCGCTGCCAGTAGCAGGGCGGGGGCGGCGGGCCGGGCTCGGCGACATAGACGGGGCCGCCATAGGCCGGGCGGCTCGACGCGATGGCGCCGCCCACGATGGCGCCGCCGATCAGGCCGGCTGCGATTCCGGCGCCGATGTTGTCACCGGCTTTGGCAGACGGAGTGGCGGTGACCAGCGAACCGGCGACCGTCGCAACCGTGAGGGCGGCAACTAAAGTCTTCTTCATGCTCTTGGCTCTCCTGAGAGAATGGGCTCACTCTGTTAGAGGCGCCCGGGTTTCAAAGGTTCACGCACACGCTGATGGAATTGGCCTTGCAGCTAGGAAGCGCGCAAATGGTCAATCCACGGTAAACGCACACGGAGCTGTGACGAGAAAAAGCGGTCTTTTTCAGGCCCCGAGATGAACGGCGCATCCGTAATGAACCGGCCTGCAGCGTCAGCCACAGACTCTGACGCGACGGACGCGCCAGGCGTAGCCATCCCAGAAGCGCTGCCTCTGCCAGACACAGCCGTCGCCGTAATAGTCGTCAGCGACGTAGCCCGGACCCGGCGCATAGTAGCGCGGCGGGTAGTAGCCGGGGCCGTAGCCCGGACCATATGCGTAGCCGGGGCCGGGTCCGTAATAATACGGGGACGCCAGGGCGCCGCCGACAATGGCGCCGCCGATGATCCCGGCGGCCACGCCCGCAGCGACGCCGCGCTGCGCGTGGGCGGGTCCTGCGGCCGAGAGGGCCAGCACGGCGGCGGCAGCGGCTGCCAGGAGCGATTTCTTCATAGTCTCGACCTTTCACACACGGGAACACGGAACTGTTGCGGCTAAAGTTCCATACTTCGCTTGAATGATCAATGAACGGCACCTTTGCCGGGTGCGACCAATCAATACGGGAAGTAGCTCCGCCACGGAGGCGATGATGGGCAGTATGCTGGTGAACACCCTGATTGCGGCTGGGGTCATCTTCGCCATTGGCTATGGCTGGATCACCCATGTCCAGAACCGCGGCCAGCGGCGCTCGCGCGCCGCTGCGGGCGGGGATAGCGGCACCAGCTATTCGGGGACGAGTGACGGCTTCTCGCTGGGGAGCTGGTTTTCGAGCGACAGCTCGACCAGTTCGACCGACAGCGGCAGCTGCTCCAGCAGCGACAGCGGCGGAGGTGGGGATTGCGGAGGCGGCGACGGTGGGGGCGGTGGCGGCGACTAGGTCAGCCTAATCTTGATCCAGCGCAACGCCGTATTTTAGAGCCGTTCTAGGCTGGTTCCGGGCCAGTTTGGAATAGCTTCAAATACCGGTTTTTCCTTTTGCATCCGGCCGGCCCCTTAAATATCGATAGTGGCGCATCACCAAAGGGCCTGCTGCTTTCCATGATCGTCTGTTCCTGTAACGTGCTGAGCGATGACGACATCCGCGCCGCCGTCGCCGAGTCCGACGACGCTGTGCGTCATGCCAAGCAGGTCTATGGATGCCTCGGCTGTAGCGCCGAATGCGGCCGCTGCGCCCGTACCATCAAGACCATTATCGACGAAGCGCTGGGCCCCTGTGCCCAGTCCTGCTGCTCCGGCTGCCCGCACAGCCACACCGTGGCCGCCAATGACGAGACGGCCGAGCCCGCCCAGTTCGCTCTCGCGGCCTGCTGAACCCTCCACCGTCGGCTGAGCTTTTCCCCGGCTGCGTCCCCGTAGCGGGTTGCTCTCGTCCGCGAACTGATTTAGAAGCATTCTAAATTCGGCTTACAACCGATTTTGCCGCAAGAGCTGGAGTGAATCATGCAGGGCGACGCAAAAGTTATCGATTATCTCAACAAGGCACTGCGTCACGAACTGACTGCGATCAACCAGTACTGGCTGCATTACCGCTTCCTCGACAATTGGGGCCTGCGGGACATGGCCAAGGTCTGGCGCAAGGAATCCATCGAGGAGATGGAGCATGCCGACAAGCTCACCGAGCGGATCCTGTTCTTCGACGGCTTCCCGAACATGCAGGTGCTCGATCCCCTGCGCATCGGCCAGAACGTCAAGGAGATCATCGAGTGCGATCTCGCCGCCGAGATGAGCGCGCGGGCGCTCTACCAGGAAGCGGCCACCTACTGTCACAGCGTCAAGGACTACGTCACGCGCGACCTGTTCGAGAAGCTGATGAGCGACGAGGAGCACCACATCGACTTCCTCGAAACCCAACTCGACCTGATCGGCCGCATCGGCCTCGAACTCTACACCCAGAAGCACGTCGGCGGGCTCGAGGGCGAGGGCCATTAAGCTCCGGTGTCAGCCGCACACTCCGCTGTCGTCCCCGCGAAGGCGACGCGAAGGCGGGGACCCATAACCACAGGGAGTAGTGCGGTGCGATGCAGGTAACTCCGAGTCTTCGCCAAACCACTCCCTGTGGTTATGGGTCCCGGATCAGCGCTCCGCTTCGCTGCGCTTGTCCGGGACGACACCGAGCTAGATGAGCCAGCTACAGCTGCTGCTTGTAGCGCTCTTCCACGATCTCCTGACTCTCCGGCTCGCCCAAGCCCGTCTGGTCATGAATGACCTCGACGATGCTCGGCATCACCGAGCGCTGCACCTTCTCCGGCGCCCACAGCTTCGAGCGCATCAGCGCCTTGCCGCAGTGGAAATAGACTTCGCTGACGGCGATGTTCAGCACCGCGCGCGGCGGCTTGCCGAATTCCACCATGGATGCGAGCAGGTCCGGATCGGCCGACAGCGTGCCGCGCCCGCCGACGCGCAGCGTTTCGTCGATGCCGGGCACGAAGAACAACAGATGCACGAAGCCCGAGCCTTCGACGACATTCCGGAAACTGTCGATCCGGTTGTTGCCGGAACGGTCGGGCATCAGCAGTTGATTGGGGCCGGCGACGTGGACGAAGCCGATGCTCCCGCCGCGCGGCGAGGCGTCGACGCTGCCATCGGCGCCCGATGTCGCGAGCACGCAGAACGGCGACATCTCGATGAATTTCTTTGCATGCGCATCGATCGCGGGACGCGCCTTCGCGATCACGCGCGGGCTCGGCTTGGCGTAGATGGTGGCGAGGTCTTCGGCGCAAAGGTCGGTCAACGGCGTGTCTCCACTTCAGCTCCGCGTCAAACTACCGGATCGGGCCGTCTCCAGCCAACGAAATCCGGCCTGCCGTTTGCTACACTGCGTCCGCCGGCACGAAGCAACTGATGATGATGGTGCCGCGGTGGTGGACGTACCACACCACGGCCTGGCCGACCGGATTGCCGCGATCGCGGATGATGGCGCGCTCGGGCACCGCCATCCACTGCCCCTCGATCGGCACCCAATAGCTGCCGTTGCGCACGTCGTATTCGGTGCGATGGCCGTCGGAGATGTCGCAGCAGGGCACGCCGTTCGGCGCCATCACGCTCTTGAACCAGGCGCGGATGTCCGGCGGAACGTGGTCATATTGGCCGTTGTCGAACGCGAAGGCGGCGCCCGTCAGCGCTGTCGTCGCGGCCAGCCAAACACACAGTGCGAGCCTGTACATGCGATCCTCCTCATCGCGTGTCGCGCCATTCTCGCGCGATTGCCCCGCGCGTCGATTCGTATCGTTGGTGCAATTAAGCCCGAGCTGTCAGCGCATTGCATGCTCAAATAATATGCGGCGTGGAGGCGCCGCATATGATGCGTTGCGATAACAGGGGTGCGGTCCGCCGTTCTACATCGTCCGCTGCGGCGCGGTTTGCAGCAATTGCCGGATCTGCTCGCTGTAGAATTTTGCGTTTCCGGTGGTGCCGTGGCCGCGTGTCTCGGTGCTCGCCTGGATCAGGTACAGGCGGCCGTTCTTGACCCGCTTCATCGCAGCGTCCGTGATGCCGGTCTCGGGCGGGTTGCGTTCGTCGTCGGCGGAATTGATCAGCAGCAGCGACGCCTCGATTCCCTCCAGCCTGTCGGCGGCATTGTAGTCGTGCGAGGCCTCCCACTGGTAGATGAAGTCGTTGGCATCCGCCGTGACCGGTGTCGCCAGCCGCTCGTCGACGATCTTGTCGGCCTTGGCGGCTGTCGGCGCCTGCGACTGATAAGCCAGCGTTCCACCGATGCTCGCGATGCCATAGGCGGTGATGGCGTATTTCATCATGCGCGGCTGGCTCGTGTAGTTGCCGCCATTGTAGTCGGGATCGTCGCGGATGGTGTCGAGCATGATCCGCCGCAGCATCCAGTTGCGCGAGGCCATCTCGGTCGGCTGCGAGGCCATCGGGATCAGCGCGTCCATTGCCTTCGGATATTTCTCGCCCCACAGCCAGGTGTGCATGCCGCCCATCGAATTGCCGATGACGAGTCGCAAATGCTTGACGCCGAGCCCTTCCGTCACCAGGCGGTACTGCGCCTCGACCATGTCGTCGTAATCGTATTTGGGAAAGCTCGTCTTCATCCCGTCGGAAGGTTTCGACGATTTGCCGTGGCCGATGCTGTCGGGGATGATGATGTAGTATTTGGCGGCGTCGAGCGGCTGGCCGGCGCCGAACAGCTCGCCCGCAAAGCTCGCGCTCAGCATGCTCGCGGCCGAGCCGCCCGATCCGTGCAGCACCAGCACGGGCTGGCCGCCCGGTTCGCCGATGGTGGTGTAATGCAGCCGCAGCTCCGGCATGACCTCGCCGGTGTGGAATTTGAAATCCTTGGCGATCCAGTCGCCTTGCATAGGTGTCGGATATTCGGCGGCCATCGCCGACGCCGAGATGGACAGCAGGATGGCCGACAGCGCCGCGCAAGAAGCTCTCATGTTTCTCTCCCCATGCGGCTCGTATTCGGCGGCCGCGTTGCGGCGGACCTTAGCAGAACCGTCGGGAAGGATGTAGGATTTAGGCCCCGCCGATCGTCTTTGAGGGAAACATCGGGAGCAGGTGCATGTGCCGCAACATCAAGACGCTGTTCAACTTCGAGCCGCCGGCGACGGAGGACGAGATCCATGCCAGTGCACTCCAATTCGTGCGAAAATTGTCCGGCTTCAACAAGCCGTCGCAGGCCAATCAGGAGGCTTTCGACCGCGCGGTGGTGGAGGTCTCGGACGCCGCGCGGCGCCTCCTGACTTCGCTGCACACCCATGTGCCGGCGCGCGACCGCGAGGTCGAGGCTGAAAAGGCCAAGGAGCGCTCGCGGCTGCGTTTCGGTTAGCGGTTCAGCGAAGCCGTTCCGTGATCTGGCTCACGGAAGGAGACATCTCGGTACGCGATGATGTTCGCCGGGGTTTTGACAACCCGGAGCACGACCATGAGCCGCCCCCTTCTTCCGCTGAAAGCAGGTGCCCTCGTCTTCACGCTGCTGTGGACGGCGTGGATGATGTGGTGGGGCGGCTCGTTCAGCAGCGCCAACGTCGTCATCCTGGCCTTGTGCGGAACGGCGGTCGGCTATCTCTGGTATCGCGCGATGCGCTGGCAGTTCGAGCGCATGGGCATGGTGCCGCGCAAGGATGATTCATCGCGAACGACTTGATCCGGGCGCGTGTCCCGGCCCGGCAGCGCAGCATTGCGTGCCGCGCTGCGTCCGGGGCAGGAGCACGCGGCTAATCCTTGTGGCCGTGCTTCTTCTTTTTCTTCTTCTTCCTGTGCTCGTCGCCTTCACTGTCGTCGCCCTCGTCATCGGCGATGGCATCGTCAGCCTCATGCACGGCTGCTTCGAGTGCCACGCGCTCTGCGGCTTCCTGCTCGCGCTGGCGGCGGCGTTCGTCCCAGGCGTCGAAGAGCTGCTCCAGCCACGGCAACACTTGTTCAATCGGCGGCAGTTGGCCGGCCGGACCCGGCTCGCCACGCGGGCCTTGCGGCCCCTGCGGTCCTGCGGGCCCCCGCGCACCGGCCTCGCCTGGCTTGCCCGGCAGGCCGGCCTTGCCCTGCGGCCCGGCCTTGCCCGCCACTCCAGGCTTGCCTTGCGGCCCCGGCTTGCCGCGTGCCCCGTCCGGCCCGCGCTTGCCCGGATGACCCTGCGGACCCGGTCGCCCTGGTTCGCCCTGCCGCCCGCGCGGACCCTGGGCTCCCTGCCGTCTCTGTTCGTCTGCCACGCCACTGCTCCCTCTGCGGAAGCAAGCTACTTAGCGGTGTTTGACGACAGCAGCAATTGCGAGCGCGCATCGCGCCCGGCTTGATCAACATCAATCGGCTGCAAGGCGCACCGTGTCATTGAATGGCGCACCGCCAGAATCTCGCGAGGAGCGACCGATGCGCGCAGCGTGGAAAATCTTCGCCTTGTTCGCGCTCGTCCTTGCGGCGGCACTCGGCCTCGCCCACCTGCTCGTGCCCGACATCGTGCCGGTCGCCTTTGCCGAAGAGCCGCAGGCGGCATGGGCCGTCATGACCGCCTTCTTCCTTCGCGCGATCGAGCTGATCGCGGCCGCGGTCGCGATCATCGCGCTTGCGGTTCTCGCCGGTGGGTACCTGCGGCACGCGCTGCGTCGCTGGTCCCGCAATGCATCGTCGCGCCGCGTGTCGCAAGCGGACTGATCGACCTTGCGCCGTCACGCACTAATCCTGATAGGCAGGCACGACGATGCCGGAGGCGGCGTAGATCCTGATCTTGTTGCGCAGCGTGCGCACCGACAGGCCGAGCACGCGTGCAGCGCGCGTTCGGTTACCGTCGCAGCGGGCGAGCGTCTGAAGCACGAGCTCGCGCTCGACCTCGTCGACAGTCGCGCCGATCAGAAGCGGAACGATCTGGTTTGGAGCAAGGAATTCTGCGCCCTGCGGCGCGGCGACATGAACAGTGGTCATCAATACACCTCCCGACCAACGCCCGCTTCCATGGTTGGAAGCGGATCGAGAACAAACGACCCCCAAGCCGTAGATCCACGGTGGTCGGGTTTGGTTAATGAACGGTTAATCGCCGGCGATCGCACCAATTGACCTTGGGATTGCCGCGAAGGCGCCGCGATTGGCACGAGATGCATAGTGATGCGGACACATCTCGCGCGCCAAAACAGGTGTCATGCCCCGCGAAAGCGGGGCATCCAGTACGCTGCGGCTTCTCCGTATCTCACGACCGCCTCTGGACGACCGGAGCGTCCGCTTTCGCGGACGATGACACTGAGCAAGTAGAGGGAGAGTCGCCGCTCACACCGTGCGATATCCGCCGTCCACCATCACGATCGTTCCCGTGACGTAGGCCGACAGATCCGAGGCGAGGAAGATCGCAGGCCCGACGATGTCCTCGGGCTTGCCGGTGCGCGCCAGCGGGGTGTGATCGACGAAGGCCTGCACCAGCGCCGGATTGCTGGCGCGCACACTGGCGTTGATATTGGTCTCGATGAAGCCCGGCCCGATCGCGTTGACGCGCACGCCTTCCTTGCCGAGCTCGGCCGCAAGCGCCTTGGTGAAACCGAGCACGCCGTGCTTCGAGGTCGTATACGCCGCTGAGCTTGGCGTGCGCAGATGCACGAAGGACTGGATCGAGCCGATATTGACGATGCGGCCTTTGCTCGCGCGGAGCGGCGCGAGAAACGCCTGCGTCATGTTGAAGACGCCGTTGAGATTGAGCGAGATGATGTCGTTCCAGTCCTTCGCCACCGTCTCCGTGTCAGCGGTGAAGGCGTTGCGGCGGGTGATGCCGGCATTGTTGACGAGGATCGAGACCTGCCCGACCTTGTCGGCGACCTGCTTGGCCAGCGCAAAACAGTCGTCGCGTCTGGTGACGTCGAGCGCAAAGCTCTCGGCCTTGCCGCCGGCCTTGCGGATCTCCCCGGCGGCTTCCGCCACCGTGTCGGCGTTGACGTCGAGCAGCACCACTTGCGCGCCCTCGCGCGCGTAGCCGGCCGCAATCGCCCGGCCGATGCCGGAACCCGCGCCCGTGACGACAGCGATGTGGTCTGCGAGCAAAGCCATGACATTTCCTCCCGGATTCGTTTCTAAATTTCATGAAAGGCTAACTCGAAATTAAGGGGGCGGAAACGGCCGCCTTGGCATACTGATCCTGATTGCTAAACGTTGCGCGCATGATGGAACGGCTTGAATCCTGGAAACTGGCGCTCGAGCGCCTGCGGTCGTCCGCCGACTGGCCCGAGGCCGGCCGGCTCGTGGCCGAGATCGTGCGGATGAGCACCGATGCCACGCTGCGGCAGGCGGCCGATCAGGCGCTTCCCGTGCTGCGCCAGGCCGCCGACAACGACGATCACAACGTCACGCTGGCAGCCCAGCGCCGCCTCGGTGTGATCCTCGAGGTCATCCATGATCTGACCGCGCCGCGCTTCGGCCGCCGCAACGCCATGCCGAAGAAGCTTTCCAGCGAGGATCGCGCGCGCAGGATGCTTGGCCTGCCGCTCGCCGTGCAGCTCACCTGCGACGATATCCAGCAGGCCTATCGCCGCGCCGCCAAGGGCAAGCATCCCGACCAGGGCGGCAGCGCGCAGGCCTTCATCGACCTCGCCGCCGCGCGCGACATCCTGATCCACCCCGGCGCGCACAAGGACGCGTGAGGCTGAGCCACAGAGATCTCGTAGGGTGGGCAAAGGCGCACTGCGCCGTGCCCACCATGTCGCCGGATATCGCGATGGAAGTGGTGGGCACGCTTTCGCTTTGCCCACCCTACCTAGTCTGAGCCGAAGGCTACCTCAGCTCCTGTTCACGCAGCTCGGATAGGGCGCGGCTTCGCCGGGGACGATCGGGCAGAGGTCGATCGGGCTGAGCTCGCGCAGGCGCGCCTGCCAGCGCTCGTCGCCAACCGGCGGCATGTCGCTCTCCACGCCGCGCTCGGCCCATTGGATGGTGTAGTAGTCGGTCGTGCCCTTGAGCGTGATCAGCAGCGCGGTCTCGCTGTGCCGGGTCGGTCCGCTGTCGACCTGGCCGCAGCCTATCACGGCAACGAAGCCTTCGAAGCGGCCGAACGTCATGGCACCGAGCGACCTGGCGGCAAAGCTGTCGGGACAGGCCGATTGGAAGCCGCCCGCGATTGAGCCCGCGAACGTCTCCGGCGATGCACCGGGCGCCAGCGTCATGCCCTTCTCGCCGGTCACGGTGATCATCTGCGTCCAGCGCTCGGTCGTCTCGCCCTTCAGCACGGCTTCGCGGATGTAGTGGCCGCCCTTGGTGTTCTCGAACACCACGGCGAAGTTCGACGGCATCGCGAAGGAGACGAGCTGGCCGAAAATCGGCGAGATCACGCGGAACGATTGCGGCGCCTGCCCGCGGCCTACGGAGACGAGCGCGAGCGACACAGTGAAGATGGCGACTGTCGTGGTGAGCGTGCGCATCGATTGATCCCGCAGGGACTGGATGGAAACGCGAGCGGGCAAGGACGCTAGCATCGCATCCTTGCCCGACCCTTGTCGTCCGCCGATCGAAATCCTACCAGGTGCAGTGGCCGCCCTTCAACGCTTGGTCCTTCAGCACGAGCGCATCGAGAAAGGTCGGAACGGTCGCGCTGACGCGGGCGTAGTCGGAGGGCCACGGCGTGGTCGGAATGCTCTCGTCCCAGACCTGGCAGAAGCCGGTGTCCTGCCAGCGGATCAGGTGATAGCCGGCTTCGGCCGGGCTCGCGGCGACGAAGGCGGTGACGGCGAGACCCACGACAGCGCACAGCACGGAAATACGACGCATGATCAGCTCCTCAAATGAAAGATGTGATGCGCCTCCCGACAATGATGGGGAGGGGTGGTGCGGGACGCTTGGGGTGCGCCCCGGACAAGATGTGAGTAGGCCGCAGGCGGCGACAGGTTCAAAGCCGGCTTGGAGGAAATGCCCGAAATCCGGCCGAAAAATACGGCTGCCCCGCAAAAAATGAGGGCGGGCTGCTCGCGCAACCCGCCCTCGAATTCGATCTGCCGTGAACCGGCTCAGAGCGTGCAGCGGCGATCCGCGCGCAGCTTGATCTGGAGATCCGACGCCGCGGTGAAGGTGGGCTGCGGCTTGCTGACGACCTTGTAGGTCGAAACGCCCCACTGGAACGGCTTGTACTTCAGGTCCTCGTTCCAGACCTGGCAGATGCCGGTGTTGTCCCAGCGGATCACGTAATAGCTGGGCGCCGCGGACGCGGGCACGGCGAACACGGAGGTGGCGATGCCGGCAACGGCACAGAGGGCGAGAACGCGACGCATGAATATCTCCTGTGGGGGAAGGGTGACCCGAAAATTCGTGCGGTAAAAGCAGGTCCTTTGCAAGCCGAGGAGCGGCCGTTTCACGGATATGTCAGAGTGGGGCGGGCACTTGGTTTGGCCGCGTGCCCGGCAAGTCACACGCGCAAGCAGTGGCTCACTTCGCCAGCGAGGCCACCGCCTCGATCTCGATCAGCATCTTCGGGTCGGGCAGCGCCTGCACCACGCAGGTGGTGCGTGCGGGATAGGGCGGCGGGCCGAACGCGCCGGCATAGAGCGCATTCATCGCGGCGACGTCGGCGGCGCGGGTCAGGAGCACATTGACCTTGACGAGGTCGCGCATCGTGGCGCCGGCTTCGTCCAGCACGCGCCTGATGTTGACGACGACATTGGCGAACTGGGCCTCGAACCCGTCGGGCAGCGCGCCCTTGGCATCGAAGCCGGGAATACCGGAGATGAACAGGAGGTCGCCGACCCGCGCGGCAAAGGAGAGCGGCGGCGCCTTGACATGCGGCGGGGGCGCAAAATGCTGGATCGGCATGGGGTCCACCTCGGACGAAGGGCTGAGGCGCATGAGCGTAGCGACATGCGAGGGACTTGCAATCGGCATTCGGAGAGGGGGGGTGGAAACAAAAATGCGAAAACAACCCCATGCACAGTAGGCATCGAGCAGAAATCATTGATCTTTCTTTGAATTCGGGAAAAGCAAAACAATCCTTTGCTCCGTCGGGCAAAACAGGGGCAGAATGGCATGGTGGTGGTTGAGCGTCCTGTCGCGCCAAACTCCGCCGTCATGCCCCGGCTTGACCGGGCATCCAGTACGCCGCGGCTTCTCGGTTCAACCACCGCCGTCTCTGGAATACTGGATCGCCCGGTCAAGCCGGGCGATGACAGTTGAGTGTGTTGCTACAGACCACGACTCCCGCCCATCCCATCATGTTGCCGCCGCGATCGATCGGGTAGATTGCCTCGTCTGATTCGATTCCACCCTTGAAAAATAGCCCCCGGAGACGCCCCATGAAGATCGCATCCACCTTGCGCGCCGCGCTGGTCGCCATCGCCGCCCTTGCCGGCCTCTCGACCGCGGCGCAGGCCGACGGCGGCACGGTGACGCTGACGATCTACAAGGCGGGCTGGATCATCGGCGGTTCCGGCGGCTCGGGCGTGCTGAACTTCCGCGGCCGCTCCTATTCGCTCTCGACCGGCGGGCTCGATTACGGCCTCGTCTTCGGCGGTTCCAAGACCGTGCTGCGCGGCCGCGTCTCCAACATCAACCGTCCCTCGGACGTGGCCGGCGTCTACGGCGCCGCCGGTGCTGGCCTCGCGGTCGGCCGCGGCGCCCGTGCCATCGTGCTGACCAACCAGAAGGGCGCGGTGCTGGAGCTGACGGGCACGCAGGTCGGCCTGATGGCGAATGCGGATCTCAGCGGGCTCGCGATCACGATGCGGTAGCGCTGCGTAGGGTGGGTTAGCGCAGCGGCTGCGCGAAGCGCAGTCCGTTGGGCGTAACCCACCTTCTTGGTGTCCGCGGTGACAGAAGTGGTGGGTTACGCTGCGCTAACCCACCCTACGATCCACTCACCGCCGCATGAATCCGCTCGCAATGCGCGACGAGATTCTTCTGCGCATCGACGAAGACCTTCAGCGGCGTCGGGATCGGAAAGAAGAAAATGTTGGCGATGAAGCCGTAGATGCCGGCATCACAGCTGGTCGGCGCCGCGCCGTGGACAAAGCCCGTTGCGGGCACGATCTCGGCCAGCACCTGCAAATCGGCGAGGCCCCGCGCATAGGCTTGATCGGGCGCGTAGCGGCCGATGCCCTGGAAATGATAGCGCTGCGAATTGTAGGCCTTCGCTTGCTCGAACCCGGCCGCGTCGATCTGCGGATGCTGCGCAATGAACGCGTCGCGGAACGCCGGGTAGAAGCGCTCGTCCTTCCAGCGCGAATAGGACATCACCCAGTAGAGATCGTCGAGCATGCGCGTGACGAGGAGATTGGTTCGGCGCTGCTCCGCTGATAACGCCGCATCGATGGTCAGGCGGTATTTTGCGATCGCATGCGCGATGATCGTCTCGCTGTCGCCGATGGTCTCGCCGTCGTCGACGACATAGGGCAGCTGGCCGCGCGGCGCGGCGGAGGCATCGAAGATGTGCTCATGGACGAACGGCACGCCCGCGAGCTTCAGGAAAGCGTAGACCTTGAGGCCGTAGCCGTTGTTGTCGGCGACGCCGAACAGCTTTGGGTAGGAGTAGAGCGTCAGCATGGGCGGGCTCCTCCGTGTTGCGGAGGCCAGCATGCAGGGGCGCTGGGGCGGACGCAATGGGGACGGTGCGTAGGGTGGGTTAGCCGTTCACAAACGCAGTCCGTCAACACGTGACGGCGCAAGGCGTAACCCACCACGCCACGGCGGCAGTCGATGTTGTGAGAGAGAAGCGGTGGGTTACGCCGCGCGGACTGCGCTTCGCGCAGCCGCGGGGCTAACCCACCCTACGAACGTGATGCGGCGGTGAACACCGCCAATTGCGCCTCGAACGCGCGCCTGAACGCCGGCCGCGCTTCGCCGCGGGCGACATAGGCGGCGATATCAGGATATTCGTTCAACAGGCCCGATGCGTTCAACCGGCGCAGCACCGTCACCATCATGAGGTCGCCGGCGCTGAACGCGCCGTCGAGCCACTCGGCACCGCCCAGCCGACGGGACAATTCGCCGAGCCTGATACGGACGCGATCCTGCAGCATAGGCAGGCGCGCCGCGTACCAGCTCTTGTCGCGCTCGAACAGCATGGCCATTCCGAGCTCGACGATCGGGGGCTCCAGCGTGTTGAGCGCGGCAAACATCCATGTGATCGCGCGGCACCTCGCATTCGCCTCGTCAGGCAGCAGCCCGGCATGGCGCTCCGCGATGTGGAGCACGATCGCGCCGGACTCGAACAAGGCGAGGTCGCCGTCCTCATAGGTCGGAATCTGCCCGAACGGATGCAGCGCAAGATGCGCGGGCTGCTTCATCGCGCCGAACGACACCAGGCGGACGTCGTAAGGCTGGCCCACCTCCTCGAGCGCCCAGCGCACCCGCATGTCGCGCGCCTGTCCCCTGCCGCGGTCAGGCGAGTTTTCGAAGGCTGTGATGGTGGGGATCATCGGGAGGCTCCGGGTGGTGCGTGGTGCCGGCGCGACGGGCATCCGGTTTTCGCGCTTTGTACCCGGAGGACGAACCACCGGCAGAGATTCCGACAAGCTCTCGCGTTTTTCTGGGCGCTGGGTAGAGCGCACCGTGCTGCCAAACCCCCGCTGTCGTCCCGGCGAAGGCCGGGACCCATAACCCCAGGGAGTGGTTTGGCGAAGACTGGTGGTCCGGTACGACTTTCATCGCCACCGACAGACCTCGCGGTATGGGTCCCGGCCTACGCCGGGACGACAACTGAGTGCGGGGCCCCCTACGAACCGATCCACTTCGCAAGCTCGCGCCACGGCTCCAACGTCCAATGCCCGGACGCCGCGCCAGACGGCGAGGGGAGCACGAATATCTCCGGCAGGCTTCCATCCCGCGGCTGCCGCCCCAGCGCAATCACGCTCGACGGCCTGCCGTAAAACAAGCTCGCAGCCTTCTTGCTCGTGAACGCAATAGTCCGCGGCCGATACTTCTCGATCTTGGCCCTGAACCCCGGCACGTCGATCGTCTCAGCCGCGATCTGGTGATCCATCCCGGCACCGGACTTCGAGAGATCGGTGAAGCCGATCCCGAGATCGAGCAGCGCGGCAAACTCGCCCGGCTGATAGCGCCGCGGCGTGATCCCGGCCTCATGGATCGCGCGCCAGAAGCGATTGCCGGGATGGGCGTAGTAGTGCCCGACCTCGGCCGAGCGCGTAGAGGCGGCGGTGCCGACGAAGACCAGGCGGAGGTCGGGGCGGAGCTGGTCGGGGAGGCGGTGGAGGGAGGTGTCGGGCAAGTCAATTATCCGCGGCTGTAGCCCGCATGAGCGGAGCGATATGCGGGACGACAAAGACCCCGGATGTCGCTACGCTCATCCGGGCTACGCTTGCTGTTGTAGGGTGAGCCAAGGTGACTAAGAACTGCCCATCAGGTTCGTCGGGGTGAAGATGCAAGACCAGTTCGAGTGGCCCGAGCCCGAGCACGAAGCCGACAAGGTCATTTTGCGTAACGTCCGCAACCATGGCTGCCATATCGTAGGAATACCCGATGCCAATCCGCCGTTTGCATTTTCAATCGGCCTGTTTCTGAACTATGGCCACCCCGAACTCGTCATCTTCGGCCAAAGCGGCGAAAACGCGCAAGCCATCATCAACCTTATCCGCGATCGCGTCGCGGCAGGGCATAAATTCGTCGATGGCGATATCTCCGACGAGATGCTGGAGAACGGCTACAAGCTCGGCTTCTGGCAGGTGCCATTCGGGGTCTACCCTGAGTATCTCGGCACAGCGATCTGGTTCTACCGGAAATCGCGGCGCGCATTCCCCTGCCTCCAGGTCATCTGGCAGGACGTCAATCGGCGTTTCCCCTGGGAAGCGGAATGCTCGTCCGCTGTCAAAGAGGATCAGCCGTTGTTGAAGAAGACGGTTTCTTGAAGCGAAGTTTCGCAAAAAAAAGCCGGGCTATCTGCCCGGCCTTTCATTTTCGGATGGATGCCCGGGTCAAGCCCGGGCATGACGAGGCGGGTGCCCTCACAACACCCGGTTACTCTCCTTCACCTTCTCCGCATCCAGATAAACGCTCGACCCCATCTCCTTGAACTTCGCGCTCATCTGCTTCATGCCGTCCTCGGCGGTGCCGCTCAGCGACATGCCGATCGAGTTCGGGTCGTTCAGCGTCGCCGCATAGTCCCGCACGTCCTGCGTGATCTTCATCGAGCAGAATTTCGGGCCGCACATCGAGCAGAAATGCGCGACCTTGTGGGCTTCCTTCGGCAGGGTTTCGTCGTGGAAGTTCTTGGCGGTGTCGGGGTCGAGGCCGAGGTTGAACTGGTCGCTCCAGCGGAAGTCGAAACGGGCGCGGGAGAGCGCGTCGTCGCGGAGCTGGGCGGCCGGGTGGCCCTTGGCGAGATCGCTGGCGTGGGCGGCGATCTTGTAGGTGATGACGCCGACCTTGACGTCGTTGCGGTCGGGCAGGCCGAGATGCTCCTTCGGCGTGACGTAGCAGAGCATGGCGCAGCCGAACCAACCGATCATGGCCGCGCCAATGCCTGACGTGATGTGGTCGTAGCCGGGCGCRATGTCGGTGGTCAGGGGCCCGAGCGTGTAGAACGGCGCTTCGCCGCACTCCTTGAGCTGCTTGTCCATGTTGATCTTGATCTTGTGCATCGGCACGTGGCCGGGGCCTTCGATCATGACCTGGCAACCCTTGTCCCACGCGATTTTTGTGAGCTCGCCGAGCGTCTCCAGCTCTGCGAACTGCGCGCGGTCGTTGGCGTCGGCGATCGATCCCGGGCGCAGGCCGTCGCCGAGCGAGAACGAGACGTCATACTTGCGCATGAGGTCGCAGATCTCGTCGAAATGGGTGTAAAGAAAACTCTCCTTGTGATGCGCCAGGCACCACTTCGCCATGATCGAGCCGCCGCGCGAGACGATGCCGGTGACGCGGTTGGCGGTGAGGTGGATGTATTGCAGGCGCACACCGGCGTGGATGGTGAAATAGTCGACGCCCTGCTCGCACTGCTCGATCAGCGTGTCCTTGTAGAGCTCCCAGGTCAGCTGCACCGGATCGCCGTTGCACTTCTCCAGCGCCTGGTAGATCGGCACGGTGCCGATCGGCACCGGCGCGTTGCGCAAAATCCATTCGCGGGTGGTGTGGATGTTGCGGCCCGTCGAGAGGTCCATCACGGTGTCGGCGCCCCAGCGGATCGCCCACACCATCTTCTCGACCTCTTCCTCGACCGACGAGGTCACCGCCGAGTTGCCGATATTGGCGTTGATCTTGGTGAGGAAGTTGCGGCCGATGATCATCGGCTCCAACTCTGAGTGGTTGATGTTGCAGGGAATGATGGCGCGGCCGCGCGCGATCTCAGCTCGGACGAACTCCGGGGTGATGAAGGCGGGCACGGAGGCGCCAAAACTCTCGCCGTCGGCAAGGGCTGCCTCCGCGCGCTCAAGCTGCTCCTTGCGGCCGAGATTCTCGCGCGCGGCGACGTAGATCATCTCCTTGGTGATGATGCCGGCCCGGGCGAATTCGAGCTGGGTGATCTTGTGGCCGTCGAGGCCGCGCAGCGGCTGGTGATAGGCCGAGAAGGCGCGCGCGGCCTTGTCGGCGGAGACGCTGCCATTGTCTTCCGGCTTGATCTGGCGGCCTTCATATTGCTCGACGCCGCCGCGCTCCAGCACCCAGGCCTTGCGGTTGCGCGGCAGGCCGGCGTTGACGTCGATGGTGACGCTGGGATCGGTGTAGGGGCCGGAGGTGTCGTAGACCGGCAGGTTCGGCTCGCCGGCACCTTCGGAGAGGATGATCTCGCGCAAGGGCACGCGCAGGTCGGGCGCGGCATCGGGCGATGCGAAGATCTTTCGCGAGGACGGCAGCGGGCCGGTGGTGACGGCGGGGACGGTCTTGTCGGGGTTGGAGCGGATGTTCATGGGATCCTCCGGTTAATTCTGGTGTGCGTGCGTTTGAGCGACGGCGGTGAAATCTTGCTCCGTCATTGCGAGGAGCCCTTGCGACGAAGCAATCCAGACTGTCTCTGCGGAGAGACTCTGGATTGCTTCGCTGCGCTCGCAATGACGAGTGGAGAGAGGGCGCATCACGCCGCCTCCGCGGACAGGCCGAGCCATTGCCGCACCCGCGCATCCGGGTCGGCATTCTGCGTGACGTCGCTGACGACGGCGATGGAATCCGCGCCGGCGGCAAAGATCTCCGCGGCGTGCTCGAACTTGATGCCGCCGATCGCGACCAGCGGGATGGAGCCGATGCGCTTCTTCCATTCCGTGATCTTTGCAATGCCCTGCGGCTCGAAGCGCATCGACTTCAGCGTGGTGAAGAAGATCGGGCCGAGCGCGACGTAGTCGGGCTTGGCGGCGAGCGCGGTCGCGAGCTCGGCGTCGTCATGGGTGGAGACGCCAAGCGACAGGCCGGCCTCGCGGATGGATTTCAGGTCGGCGTCGGCCAGATCCTCCTGGCCGAGATGCAGATATCTTGCGCCGGCGACGATCGCCGCGCGCCAATAGTCGTTGACGACCAGCTTGGCCTGCGTGCCGTTCGTGATCGCCAGCGCGTCGGTGACGATCTGCAAGGCCTGCGCGTCGTCGAGATCCTTCGCGCGCAATTGAATCGTGCCGACGCCGAGCTTGGTCAGGCGTTCGACCCAATTGAGGCTGTCGACGACGGGATAGAAGCGATCAGGATACGGCATGCCAGAACGGTGTCCCAACGACAGGGGTGGAGGGGGAGGCGAAATCGCGGGCGTTCATCAGCCCGGCTTCGTAAGCGGTGCGGCCGGCATCACAGCCGAGGCGGAAGGCGCTTGCCATCGCGACGGGATCGGCGGCTTTGGCGATCGCGGTGTTGAGCAGCACGGCGTCATAGCCGAGCTCGAGCGCTGCGGCCGCATGGCTCGGCGCGCCGATGCCGGCGTCGACCACCAGCGTGATGTCCGGCAGCCGCTCGCGCAACAGTTTTAGCGCGTCGCGGTTGGTGATGCCTTTGGCGCTGCCGATGGGCGCGGCCCACGGCATCACCACCTTGCAGCCGGCATCGACCAGGCGGTTGGCGACCGAGAGATCCTCGGTGCAATAGGGGAACACCTCAAAACCGTCCTTGATCAGGATGGTGGCGGCCTCGACCAGGCCGACCACGTCGGGCTGCAGCGTGTCGTTGTCGGCGATCACTTCCAGCTTGATCCAGGACGTGCCGAACAATTCGCGCGCGAGCTTTGCGGTCGTCACCGCCTCGCGCACGCTGCGGCAGCCGGCGGTGTTCGGCAGCACGGTGACGTCGAGCTCGCGGATCAGATTCCAGAACGCGTCCCCAGTCTTGCCGCCGGCGGCCTCGCGCCGCAGCGAGACCGTGACGATGTTCGAGCCGGAGGCGCGGATCGCCGCCTGCATGATTGCGGGCGAGGGATAGAGCGCGCTGCCGATCAGCAGGCGGGAGGCGAAGGTCTTGCCGTAGAAGGTCACCATGGCGAGGGTGTCTCCTCAGAGATAGCCGTCGTCCCGGCGAAGGCCGGGACCCATACCGCGTGATGTGGCTTGAGGCAGGGTGGCAGAGACCTTCCGTCCCAATGAAGCGCGGTGGTTATGGGTCCCGGCCTTCGCCGGGACGACGAATGGAGAGAGCTTGCCATCACCTCACCCTCCCTGCCGCGGCGTGATGATCTCGATCTCGTCGCCAGCCTTGAGGCTGGTCTCGGCCCAGCGGCTCTTCGGCACCACGTCGTAGTTCAGCGCGATCGCGAAATGGGTGCCTTCGTAGTCGAGCTCGCTGAGCAGCGCGTCCACGCTGACCGAGTTCACCTCGCGTTGCTCGCCATTGACGATCACGCGCATTGCATCACCTCGTTGTCGATCTGGCCGCGCTCGACAAAGGCAAGCGTCAACTCGGCGAGCGCCGGCGCGATCAGGAAGCCGTGGCGGTAGAGCCCGTTGACCGCGATGTTGCGGCCCTGCACCGCGATGCGCGGCAGATTGTCGGGGAAGGCGGGGCGAAGGCCGGAGCCGAACTCGACGATGCGCGCTTCGCCGAAGGCCGGATGCACGGCATAGGCTGCGCCCAAAAGCTCCAGCGCCGAGCGGACGCTGACGCCGGTGTCCTCGGCCTCGATCGAGGTGGCGCCGAGCATGAACAGGCCTTGCTCGCGCGGGATCACGTAGAGCGGCCAGCGCGGATGGATCAGCCGCACCGGGCGCGCCAGCTCCACCTCGCTGCTCTCGATCAGGATCATCTCGCCCTTGACGCCGCGCAGGGCCGGTTGCTGGTCGCGCGCGGAAAGGCCGCGGCAGTCGATCACGAGGCCGTCGAGATCGGCGGCGCTGACGTCGCTTTCGAACTTGATGGTGCCGCCGGCAGCAAGGATGCGCTCATGCAGCTTCGGCAGCACGCGGCGCGGCTCGACATGGCCCTCGGCCGGGAAGAACAGCGCGTCGCGGAAGCGGCCCTCCAGCGACGGCTCGATCTCGGCGAGGCCGGCGGCATCGAGCCGGCGATGGCCCTCGGTCATCCGGGCAAAGCGCTCAAAGTCGTTGCGCTCGCGCGGATGGGCGACGACGAGGGAACCGTTGAACGGGGTGTCCGGCAGCTCGCGGCGCCAGATGTCGAGCGAGCGCAGGCCGAGGCGGCTGATGATTGGTTCGGAAACCTCCGCCTCGCAATAAGGCGCCAGCATGCCGCCGGCCCAATGGCTGGTGGCGTCGGTCATTGCGGCGTCACCACGCTCGTGTAGCGTCACGGCGTGGCCGGCCTGCGCGAAGAGCAGCGCCTGCCAGGCTCCCGCAATGCCTGCGCCGATGATGGATACCGGGGAATCCGGTCGCTTGGTGGTCTGCAACATCCCTGTCCCTTCGCCGGCATGACCCGGATCAGGTTCAAAGGGTCACCGCGGTCCTGGGCGGTCTTGCCCATTTAGCGRTATCTCAGCTCCTCCTCGGAGCACCCCTCGGAACGGCTCTAATGTAGGCCAGTGACGGCTGGTGTCAACGCATGTTCCCGGGAACCTGCGCCCGGGCGTTGCGGACGCGCTGGGCGAGCTTCCGGTGCGGGGCTGTGCCGAACACCGGCTGCGGATTGCCGTTCGGCTCCAACCACGTCTCGTTGCTGGCCTGCTGCACCATTTCCTGACGCTGGCGCTTTGCAACGTAGTAATAGCCGCCCGCGAAATAACGCACGGCTCGGGCGTGGTCGCCATTGGCGGCGCGATAGGCGCCGGCGAGATATTTCACGGCATAGGTGAGGTTGGTATTGGGGTCGCGCAGGCCCGCGGCATCGCCGGTGTAGCCGACCCCGCGGGCGGTCGCGAGCTTGATCTGCATCAGCCCGATGGTGCCGCCATGGCCGATCAGCTGCGGCTGGTAGCGGCTCTCGCGCATGATGACGCGGTGGACCAGCGCCTCCGGCACGCCGTTGGCGCGCGCATGGGCGGCGACCATCTCGGCATAGTCCGCTTCGCCGGCGAATGCAGTCTGCGGCGACATCAGTCCGGCCGCGATGAACGCGGCAACGCGTAAAATTTTCATCAGATATCCCTGAGTGACCTGCGCCCGGCTGCCGTTAGGACTCCGGAACGCGGCGATGATGTGACCAAACGCCGCCGCTCGCGATTTTGCGGCGCCGAGCCGCTGTTACGACGCAAAGCTGTCGTAGGCTTCCTTCAGGCGGATAAGCAACCACGCGACAGCAAACCTGTCTATTCGCGCGCAGACGCGAAAGCGAGTATGTAAGCGCGGCAAATCGGGAGAGGTGCCATGACAAAAACAAACGTGGCGAAGGCACACATCGGCGACATCCCCAGACAAAATCCCTGTGCGCAATGCGGCACGCCGATCCCAAAACCCGATTGGATCGAGGCGGGCGAGGGACGCATCTCCTATCTCTGGACATGCCGGGCCTGCAACTATCGCTTCGAGGCGGTGGCGATCTTTGATCAATCCGCAGTCGAGCACCCGCCGCTCGCGGCCTGAGCCGCTGGTTACATCGCGATTTCTTTCGCCTCTCCCCGTTGGGGAGAGGTGAGGCGCATCAGGCTGCCAGCCGCGGCTGCTGCCACACCGGCAATTGCATCCGCACGATCAGCCCGTGCGGCTCGCGGTCGTGCAGCGACAGATCGCCGCCATGGGCGAGCGCGATCGCGTGCGCGATCGACAGGCCGAGCCCGAAGCCGGTGGATTCGTCCATGGTGCGCGCTTCGTCGCCGCGCACGAACGGCTCCAGCATCTCCTGCTTGCGCGCATCGGAGATGCCGGGTCCGTCGTCCTCGACGTCGATGGTGAGCTTTGTGCCGGCGACGTCGAGGCGGATCGTCACCTCGGCGCCGAAGCGCACCGCATTCTCGACCAGGTTGGTGACGCCGCGATGCAGATCGTCAGGCCGCGCGGCGGCCGTCGCCGAGGCCGGCCCTTCATAGTGCACGACATGGCCCATGTCGCCGAACTGGTCGGCTATCAGCTGTAGCGTGCTCGCGATGTCGACCAGCGTCACTGCCTCGATCTTGCGGTCGTTGCGGAGCAGCGACAGCACGGATTCCAGCATCGAGCGCATCTGGTCGAGATCGATCAGCATGCGCTTGCGGTTGCCCTCGTCCTCGATGAATTCGGCGCGTAAGCGAAGCCGCGTGATCGGCGTGCGCAGATCGTGGCTGATCGCAGCGAGCATCCTGGTGCGATCCGACATCAGCCGCGCGATCCGCTCATGCATGCGGTTGAGCGCGCGCGCGACCGAACGGATCTCTTCCGGGCCGCGCTCGGGCAGCGGCTCGGCGGCGCCGTCGAGGCTGAAATTTTCGGCGGCCCTGGCAAAGGACGACAGCGGCGCGGTCAGCGCCCGCGCGGCCCACAGGCCCAGCACGGTGACGCAGATGAAGGCGGACATCAGCGTCATCAGCCACGGCGCGCCCCAGAACCACGGCCGAGGCCCGCCCTCGACACGGCCGGCGATCATGGTGCCGTCGGGCAATTGCACGCCGATGCGGTGCGTGCCGCCCTCGGGGTCGAGCTGCACCACCTTGTAGCCGCGGCCGAGGTGGCGGCGGATCCCGTGCAGGTGCTGGCTCTCGCTCTCCTGGACGACGCTCGCAGTGCCGGGCGCCGGCGTCTCGATGTTGAGCTTCGGGAAGGCGCGCGCGAGATCCGCGATGAGGCGCGGCCGCTCGCCGGCGTCGGCCGAGCCGAGCAGCAGCGCGGCATCGGTCAATTGACGAGCGCCATCCGGCGGCGCGTCCGAACGGTCGGGCCGGCTGATCAGGAAGGCGGTGGTGACGACGAGATGCAGCGCGACGGTCGAAGCCAGAACCAGCGCGGCGATCTGCCCGCCGATACCCTTGAGGTGGAAGAACCCGAACGGCTTCATCGTCGGCGCCCCTTTAGCTGCTCAGGGAGGCCGCAACCGCTTCAGTTCTCGGCGTGAACAGATAGCCGCCGGAGCGCACCGTCTTGATGATGGTCGGATCCTGCGGATTGGGCTCGATCTTGCGGCGGATGCGGCTGACCAGCACGTCGATGGAGCGTTCGAACGAGCCGGTGTTGCGCCCCTGCGTGAGGTCGAGCAGGCTGTCGCGCGACAGCACGCGGCCGGGCCGCTCGCAGAACGTCCTGAGCAGATCGAACTCGGCGCTGGTCACCGCGACGCGCGCGCCGTCGGGATTGCGCAATTCGCGCAGGCGCAGGTCGATGCGCCAGCCCTCGAAGGCGAGCGTAGAGGCGCCCTCGATCGAGCTTGCGGCCTGTGCCGACGCCTGGCGGCGCAGCACCGCGTTGATGCGCGCGAGCAGCTCTCGCGGGTTGAACGGTTTCGGCAGATAGTCGTCCGCGCCCATCTCGAGGCCGACGATGCGGTCGACGTCCTCGCCGCGCGCGGTCAGCATGATGATCGGCGTCTGCGTCTCGGAGCGCACCTTGCGGCACAGGCTCAAGCCGTCCTCGCCGGGCAGCATGACGTCGAGGATGATCAGGTCGACGCGATGGTCGGCCATGGCGCGCGACATCTCGCGGCCGTCGCTCACGGCGGTGACGTTGCAGGCGTTGTTGCGCAGGTACTTCGCAATCAACGTCCGGGTTTCGCGGTCGTCCTCGACGACCAGGATGTTGGGACTGGGAATGGCCATGAGCTTTGTTTGTCCAAGATTCGGGCCAAATGGCGAAGATTTTTGTTTCAGATTGTTTCCGGGTGACCTCTCGCAACACCCTGCAATAGCCGGGCCGTGGAGCGGCAAGGTCTCGTTAAGTCCGTTAACCATACCGTGGCGTGGTCACACAGGAAACCCCGCAAAACCCACGGAGCCATCATGACCTCGATTTCGGCGGCCTCCGCCGGTAACTACCAGTCGCCGCTGCAGCGGCTGCAGCAGGAATTGCAATCGGAAGTCTCCGCCGGCACGATCTCGTCGTCGGACCAGTCCGCGCTCTCGACGGCGCTGACCGACATCGACACAGCGCTCCAGCAGAGCCGGTCCAGCGACCAGTCGAGCGGCACGCGGCCCTCGAAGGACGACATGAAGTCGAAGATCGACGACCTCATTTCCAACGAGGTCTCGAACGGAACGCTGACCTCGGATCAGGCCGAACAACTCAAGGGCGTGTTTCAGTCCGCCTTCGCCAGCGGTCCCGGCGGCGCCGGCGGCCCTCCGCCCGGCCCGCCGCCGGATGACAGCTCTTCGGATTCGTCGTCGTCCACGGACCAGACCAGCAGCACGTCGAGCGAGTCCACCACGGCGGAGATCCTCCAGCAGTTTCTCCAGGCGCTGCAACAGTCGCAATCGTCGACTTCGTCCTACGGCGCCAACGGCAGTTCGACGAGCTCGTCGAGCAGTGCGGATTTCTCGGCGCTTCTGATCGACTACAAGAGCTGACCTGAGCGACGCGGGTCGGCGCGGTCCTCGCCGCGATGATGCTTCTTCCCAGGGCATCATCGCCGGCGGGGAACCGTGCATCTCGAACGTTCCCGCGGAACCTTCGTCGCAGTGCAGCGCCATCATTACGCAGCGAAATTGCCGCGACTTAGGAACTGCCCTTGTTCGGCGCGGTTCTCTCCACACGAGTTTTCTGTCGAAGGAGAGGACAACATGTTGATGAAATCGATCGCCGCCGGCCTTGCCGGCACCGCGCTGCTTGCGACCGTTGCGTTCGCACAATCACCGACCGCCACCACCGACAAGGCACCGACCGCAGCCACTGCAACGACGACCACCACCTCGGCGTCTGGCCAGTGGCGTGCTTCGAAGATGTCGGGCCTCAAGGTCTATAACGACGCCAACGAGAACATCGGCTCGATCAACGAACTCCTGATGGACAAGAACGGAGATATCAAGATCGCGGTGATCGGCGTCGGCGGCTTCCTCGGCCTGGGCGAGCATCTGGTCGCCGTGCCCTTCGAGAAGCTGAAGTTCGTCAATGAGGCCGTTGCTTATACCGGCACCGGCACGAACCCGAACGCCAAGCCGGCGACCACGACCACGGGTGCTGCGACCGGCATGGACAAGTCCACGACGACCACCGTGACGCCTTCGTCGAAGTGGTATCCGGACCACGCCGTGTTCAATGCGTCCAAGGACGAGCTGAAGAACATGCCCGAGTTCAAGTATGCGGAGTAATGCGGTTCGTCTGACGACTTAAACGACGCGCGCCCGGTTTTCACCGGGCGCGCTGTCGTGCCTGCTTCACCTCTCCCCGCAAGCGGGGAGAGGGAGAAGAAACTCAGTGCGTCGCCAGCGGGCAACCGCCCTTGTCGAGCGGACGGAACGCCTCGTCGCCGGGGACGGTGGCAATCAGCTTGTAGAGGTCCCACTCGCCCTTGGATTCCTCGGGCTTCTTTACCTCGAACAGATACATGTCGTGGACCATGCGGCCGTCGATGCGGATCTTGCCGTTTTTGGCGAAGAAGTCGTTGACCGGCGTGGCGCGCATCTTTTCCATCACCTTCGGCGCCTCGTCGCTCTTGATCGCCTCGATCGCCTTCAGATAGTGCATCGTCGCCGAGTAGAGACCGGCCTGGATCATGGTGGGCATGTGTCCGACCTTCTCGTTGAAGCGCTTGGAGAAGGCGCGCGTCTCGTCGTTCATGTCCCAGTAGAACGCATCGGTGACGATCAGGCCCTGCGTCGCCTTGATGCCGAGCGAATGCGTGTCGGTGATCTCCTGCAACAGCGCGATCATCTTCTGGCCGCCCTGGGTCAGGCCGAACTCGGCGGCCTGCTTCAGCGCATTGGTGGTGTCGCCGCCGGCATTGGCCAGCGCGACCACCTTGGCCTTCGAGGCCTGGGCCTGGAGCAGGAAGGAGGAGAAGTCCGACGAGTTGAGCGGATGGCGCACCTCGCCGAGCACCTTGCCGCCGCTTTCCTTGACGACGTTTGCGGCATCGCGCTGCAGCGCCATGCCGAAGGCGTAGTCGGCGGTGATGAAGAACCAGGTGTCCTCGCCGCGCTTGACCATCGCCTTGCCGGCGACGTTCGACAGCGCATAGGTGTCATAGGTCCAGTGCACGGTGTTGGGCGAGCAGGCAACGCCGGTGATGTCGGATGAGCCGCCGCCGGAATTGATGTTGATCTTGTTCTTCTCGCGGGTGAGCGCCGAGATCGGCAACGCCACCGAGGAGGTAGGCACGTCGAAGATCGCATCGACCTTGTCGTTGTCGTACCAGTTGCGCGCGATATTGACGCCGACGTCCGGCTTGTTCTGGTGGTCGGCGGCGACCACCTCGACCGGCAGGCCGGCGACCTTGCCGCCGTAATCGGCGACCGCCATCTGCACCGCGGCGAGCGAGCCCTTGCCGGTCGCGTCCGCATAGAGGCTCGACATGTCGGTGAGCACGCCGATCTTGACCACATTGTCGGAAATCTGCGCCTGCGCGCCGCCGCTGGAAGCAGCGAGAGCGAGACCGGCCGCAACCGCGGCGATGAGTTTTTGCATGTTGTTTTTCTCCCTTTGCGTTGTTGTTTGGGCTTTGTTGCGGGGACTGTTCTAGCGACAAACGGTCGCGGCAGCTAAGCCAAAGATGCGTGAGGGGGTGGAGAAATAAGCAGGGGGCGGCGGTGTTTCCTTCGCCTCTCCCCGCAAGCGGGGAGAGGAAGAAGTTACACCACCGGTCAGGCGCTGCTGCCCTTGAGCCGTTCGTTGCGGCGGCGCAGGCCTTCCAGGGTGGCGAGGAGGATGACCGATACCGTGGTCAGGATCACCGCCGCTGCCGTGATGGTCGGGCTGATGTTCTCGCGGATGCCGCTGAACATCTCGCGCGGCAGGGTGCGCTGCTCGGGACCTGCCATGAACAGCACGATCACCACCTCATCGAAGCTGGTCGCGAAGGCGAACAGCGCACCCGACGCCAGGCCGGGCAGGATCAGCGGCAGGATCACGCGGCGGAACGCATAAAGCGGCGAGGCGCCGAGCGAGGCGGCGGCGCGTGCCAAATTGGTGTCGAAGCTTTGCAGCGTCGCGCCGACCGTGATCACCACAAAGGGCGTCGCCAGCGCGGTGTGGGCCAGGATCAAGCCGAGATAACTGCCGGTCAGTCCGATCGGCGCGAAGAAGAAATACAGACCGACCGCGGTGATGACGCCGGGCACGACGACCGGTGACAGCACGAAAGCCAGCACGAGCGGCTTGAAGCGGCTCTTCCACTGCGCCAGCCCCAGCGCGGCCAGCGTGCCAAGCACCATCGACAGCAGGGTCGAGGCAACGCCGATGATCATGCTGTTCTTCAGCGAATTCATCCAGCGCGGCGAGTTGATGAAGTCGTCGTACCAGCGCAAGGAGAGGCCCGGCAGCGGATAGGTGAGGTACGAGCCCGAGCTGAAGGACAGCGGCATGATCGCAAGGATCGGCGCGATCAGGAAGATGAACACCAGCGTGGAGACGATGATGGTCGCGGTCCACGCGATGCGCTGGCTGGGCGTGCGGAGGGAAGAATGATCGCTCAATTCTTCATTCCTCCCGTGACCTGCTGTCCCTGCACCAGCTTGCCGTAGACGAGAGCGAGCAGAACAGTGGCGAGCAGCAGCACCGCCCCCAACGCCGAGGCAAGGCCCCAATTGGCCGTCTCGGTCGTATAGAGCGCGATGAAGTAGCTCATCATTTGATCGGCGGCGCCCCCGACGAGTGCCGGTGTGATGTAGTAGCCGAGCGCCAGGATGAAGACGAGCAGGCCTCCCGCGCCGATGCCGGGCAGCGTCTGGGGCAGGTAGATCCGCAGGAAGGCGGTGTGTGGTGGCGCACCGAGCGAGGCGGCGGCACGCATGTAGGCAGGCGAGATCGCCTTCATGCTGCTGTACAGCGGCAGGATCATGAACGGCAGGAGAACGTGAGTCATGGCCACGCAGACACCGAAGCGGTTGTAGATCAGGCGCAACGGCTCGTCGATGATGCCAAGCCAGTGCAGGCTGTCGTTCACGACGCCCTTGCTCTGCAACAACACGATCCATGCGCATGTGCGGACCAGAAGCGACGTCCAGAACGGCAGCAGGACGAAGATCATCAGCAGGTTCGACCGGCCGGGTGGCAGCGTCGCCAGCAGGTAAGCGACCGGGAAGCCGAGGATCAGGCAGAGTACCGTGACACTGAGGCTGATGAGGAAGGTGCGGGCGAAAATGTTGCGGTAAATCGCCTGATCCGCCGGGGCTGCGATGATCGCGCCGTCCACGTTCCGCGTCAGGTCGAGCGCCGCCAGAAGGTAGAAGCCGGTCACCGGGCCGCTGGCGTCCTTGATCGTGGTCCAGGTGGCGCGTTCGCGCCAGGCCGGGTTGATCTTGCCGAGCGTCTCTTTGGCCGCCCCTCGCTCGGGCTGCGCCTTCAGATTGCGGGCCGTGCTGGTCAGGATCGTGCGGAAGCCGTTGAGTGCGTAATTGAGACGCTTGGCCGCGATGGCGATGGTGGCGGAAGCGCGCGCCGCCAGGATGTCGCTTGCCAGCGCCGCGTAGGCCTTTTCGTCCGGCAGGTCCTTGCCGTCCCAACTCGCGAGAGCGGCGACTGTCTGAGGTAGAACCTGACGCACCTCCCGGTCATCGACGGCGCGCCACAGCATGCCGGCGATCGGGCCTGCGAAGGTGAAGAGCAGGAAGACGAGAAGCGGTGCTACCAGCGCCAATGCCTTGACCTGGCGTGTCCGCTCCGCACGCCTCAATCGGCGCTTGAGCGGCACTTCGGTCGATGCATCGGCGCCGGTCAAGCGCGCATTCGTCATTGGTCGAGCCTTGGGTCGAGCCTTGCGGGACGCGTTATTTCGCGGCCCATTTGTTGAAGCGCTCGGTCAGGCGGTCGATGTTCTCGAGCCAGAAGCCAACGTTGATCTCGACCGCGTTCTTGATGTTGTCAGGCGCCGTCGGCAGGTCCTTCAGAACGGCGGGCGCGAGCAGAGCGGCTGCGTCCTTGTTCGAGGTGCCATAGGCAATGTTCTCCGACAGTTTTGACTGGTTCTCCGCTTTGCCTGCGAAGTCCAGGAACTTGTAGGCCGCGTCCTTGTTCGGGCTGCCCTTCAGGATGACCCAGCTGTCGAGGGTGAAGAGCGCTCCGTCCCACACCATGCCAAAATTCTTCTTCTCGTTCTTGTTCGCGGTGTCGATGCGGCCGTTGTAGACCGAGGTCATCGCGACCTCGCCGGAGGCGAGCAATTGCGGCGGCTGGGCGCCGGCCTTCCACCAGACGAGGTCGCCCTTGATGGTGTCCAGCTTCTTGAACGCGCGATCGACGCCCTCGTCGGTCGCCAGCACCTTGTAGACGTCCTTCGGCGGAACGCCGTCGGCCATGAGGGCGATCTCCAGCGTGGTCTTCGGGCCCTGACGCAAGGCGCGCTTGCCCGGAATCTTCTTGGTGTCGAAGAAGTCGGCCCAGCCGGCAGGCGCGTCCTTCAGCTTGTCCTTGTCGTAGCCGAGAACGAAATCGTAGAGGATGGCGCCGACGCCGCAGGGATTGACCGACGGCGGGATATAGGCGGCCTCGCCGCCGATTTTGGAATAATCCAGCTTCTCGAACAGGCCTTCCTCGCAGCCGACCGCCAGTTCGTCGCTCTCGACCTGCACGACGTCCCAGGTGGCGGCGCCACCCTGCACCTTGGCGCGCAACACGCCGACGCCGCCGTCCCAGGACTCGTCGTTCATCGCAACACCGGCTGCCTTCTTGAACGGCTCGAAATAGACCTTCTTCTGGGCATCCTGATAGGCGCCGCCCCACGACACGACGGTGAGGTCACGCGCCTGCGCGAGCGTCGCCAGCGCAGCGCTGGCGCTGAACGCCGCGGCGAAACCGAGAGCAATCTTGCCAATCTTGCGCTTCAGCATGGTCCTTGTTCCTTCTTCATGAGCGTTGCGTTGAGGTTGATCGATGCCGGTCCGGATCAGACGGGATCGAGGGCCAGGCAGTCCTCGGGACGGAAGGTGATGAATACGTTCTCGCCAGGTCTTAGGTTGCCAGGTCTTAGGTTGCCATGTCTCAGGTTGCCAGGTCTCAGACTGTCATGCGCTCCCGGCTGAAGCTTGACCATGAACTCCCCGTTGCCGGCGACATCGAGCACGGCCAGCGCGTGGTCGCCGAGATAGATGGTGTTCTGCACCCTGGCCGGCAGTCGGTTGGGTCCCTCGCTGGAGGTGCCATCCGGGACAATGGCGATCCGCTCCGGCCGCACCGACAGGGAGGTCGATGCGCCCGCGCCTGATACGTTGACCGCCCGTGCGGTCACGGCGCCGCCACCCGCCAGCGCGACGCGGCAATATTCCTTCTCGATCGTCTCGACGGTGCCGGCCAGCACGTTGTTCTCGCCGATGAAGTGGGCGACGAAGCTGTTCACCGGATGCTCATACAGCGCGTCGGGCCTGTCGATCTGCTGCACGATGCCGTCGTTGAACACGGCGATGCGGTCCGACATGGTGAGCGCTTCACTCTGATCGTGGGTGACATAGACGACGGTGATGCCCATCGTCTCGTGCAGTTGCTTGATCTCCAGTTGCATCTGCTCCCGCAGGCGCTTGTCCAGGGCGCCCAGGGGTTCGTCCATCAGCACGAGTTGCGGATTGAAAACCAGCGCGCGGGCCAGCGCCACGCGTTGCTGCTGACCGCCGGACAGCTGCCCGGGCCGCCGGTGCGCCAGGGTTTCCATCTTGATCATGCGCAACGCGGCCCTGACGCGCTCCTGCGCTTCCGCCTTGTTCGTGTTGCGAACGGACAACGGGAAGGCGATGTTCTCCGCGATTGTCAGGTGCGGGAACAGGGCATAGTTCTGGAACACCATGCCGATGTCGCGCTTATGGGGCGGCACGTTCTTGATGGGCCGGTCGGCGAGGTAGATCTCGCCATGGGTCGGAACCTCGAAGCCAGCCAGCATCATCAGCGTGGTCGTCTTGCCCGAGCCGGACGGGCCGAGCAGAGTGATGAACTCGCCCTTCCTGATGTCGAGGTCGAGGTTCTTCACCACGAGGTGCTCGCCATCGTAGGTCTTCTGAATGCCGGAAAAGCGCACCAGTGCCGGCGCAGGCGTGACCATGCCGGCTTCCATATCATCCTCGCGTTATCAGCTACAGTGCTGTCAGGACCTCGTCCGAGGTTGCGACGAACAGCTTAGCATCCTCCGATGAGAATGCCAGCGGTGCAAGCGACGCGCGCACGGGCCCGGCGCGTGAGGGCGCGCTACATCCCCGACAGCTTCGTCACGTACACGTTCAGCGAGCCGCCGGCCTCGGCGACAATGCGCAGCGTCTTGGAGTCGAAGGCGATGTCGGCGAGGGTCAGGCTGTCGATCTTGGCCTCGACCTTGAGGCCGTCCTCGCTCTTCTGGTAGTCGGCGATCGCGGCGGCGATCTTCTCGCGGGCGTTCGCGGCGATCGGCTTCAGGTCGAGCGTCGCCTTCTGCAGCAGCGCCTGCTGCATCTTCGGCACCACGGCGCGCGCCGCCGCGCCGAGCAGGCCGAAGGCGGCCTCGGATTCCACCGCGAGCTGGATGTCGGCGAGCCGCAGCGTTTGCTGCGCCTGGTCGAGCATCGGCCGGCCCCAGATGTGCACGGTGGCTTCCGCTCCGAGGCCGAGCCAGCTCGTCTTCTCCTTGGCACGCACCAGCAGAGAGATCAGGAGCCGGTCGCCGGACGGGATCACGTTGACGCTCTTCACGGTGACGTCGACCGGGCCGGAGCCGTCCTCGGGATAGGTGTGGCCGACCATCTGCGCGGCGATGAGCTTGTTGATCTCGGTGAAGGGCACGTCGATCGGCACGCCGATGCTCACGCCGGTGCCGGTCGGCGGCACGATCGAAATCTTGTCGGGGAACGGGCAGTCCGGCTTGGTCGCTGTCGTCGTGACGCGCGTCTCGGCCTCCAGGCCGAGCAGCAAGGTCACGGCCTGTGCGTCGACACGCGGCTGCGCCGCGATCGCCCGCACCGGCTTCATCTCGAGCCAGAGCGGCGGCAGCGCGGCGGTAGATCCCGTGCCTTGCAGCGGGATCGAGCGGCACGCCTTGGCCCACTGCACCTTCGCATTCTCCCGCAGCGACGGATCGTTGCGGATGCGCTCGGAGACCACGTTGAGCTGTTCGCCGACCGTCTTGTCGATCAGCGGCTTCACCTGTGCGGGCACGTTGACCTTGGCGCCGGCGACCGAGAGGTTGGTGTCGCCGAGATTGACCTGGGCACCGAGATTGGGCTCGAGATGCCAGTTCGCCGCGAGCTTCGGGCGCGAGGTGACGACCACGTTGCCCTTGATCTCGGCGCTGGCATTCAGGTTCTTGATGTTGACGGCGCCGATCCGTTTCGCCGCGTCGCCGCCGAGCACGCCGCCGAGCACGCCGCTGAGCGCGTCGCCGAGCGCGCCGGTCGCCTTCGATGACAGCGAGCCCGTCACGTTCAGCTTGCCGGTGAGCGGAGTCGAGATGGTCAGCACGTCCTTGTCGCCGGCAGCCGCCATCGGCCCGCGCACGGCGGACCAGCCGATGTCGGCGTTCTCCAGAATCTGCGAGATCGGGTTGTCGGCCTTCCCGGCGAAATTGCGCGGCGCGGCCTTTTCGGCCTGCTCGCGGATCGCCGAGATCGCAATCGCGACCGGCGCGACCACGATCGAGCTCTTCGAGGCCGGCGGCAGCGGCGGCAATTGCGCGACCGGCGGCGCGGAGGTCGTCCCCCGCGGCGACAGCCAGTCCATCGCTTTCAGGCTGATGAAAAACGACGCCGCAATCACCACGACCGCGATCAGGATAGTCTTCAAGTTCAACGTCAGACGCATCGATCCCCCAGGCCGCCCGGGGATGGATTTTACAGGGCGGGCGAGGAGGGCGCTAGAGCGCACCGGTGGGGTGGAATTGGGGCGAATGGGTTAACGGCTGCGGCCGTGCCGTTGCCGCTTATTCCGGCCGTCATCGCGGGCCTAGCTGCGCCGGGGACGGCGGACCGCTCTCACATTGCCGCGATCTCCGCCACCGCAGTAGAAGCGGTCGCCGCCGTCGGACTCCAACCCCGAGACCATCGTCCCTGCGGGCAGGTCGAGCTGCTCCAGCACCTTGCCGCTCTCCGGGTCGATCCGCCTGATGTCACTGTCGTCGCCCTCCCAGGTGCCGTGCCAGAGCTCGCCGTCGACCCAGGTCACCCCGGTCACGAAGCGCTTGCTTTCGATGGTGCGCAGAACCGTCCCCGTCTCCGGATCGATCTGATGGATCTTCCGCTCGCGATATTGACCGACCCAGAGCGAACCCTCCGCCCAGGCCAGTCCGGAGTCGCCACCGCCGCCCGGTGCGGGGATGGTGGTGAGCACCTGGCCGGTCGCGGCGTCGATCTTCTGGATGCGGTCCTCGGCGATCTGGAACAGGTGCTTGCCGTCGAATGCCGTCCCCGCATGTGCGGCGACATCGATCGAGCGTGCGATCTTGCCGCTGTCCGGATCGACCGCATTCAACTTGTCGCCGGATGCGAACCAGACATGGGCGCCGTCATAGGTGACGCCATGCACGGCCTCGACGCCCGCGAAAGGCCCGTACTCCCTGACGATCTCGGCGGCTGAACGTTTCATGTGCTCGATCCCTGTGTGGTGATGCCACCTTACGTCTTCAGGAGCGGTCCGGGGAGTAACAAGCCTGTCGGGAAACCCGGGACGGGCGGGGTGATCCAGCGCCGCGCCCGCCCGTGTCCGAAGGACTGCACCTTGTTCGACCGGGCCAGCTCGTCGAGTGCCCGCTGCACCGTACGCGCGCTCGTTCCAAGCGCCAGCGCGAGCGCCGAGCTCGACCACGGCTCGCCGTCGGAGAGGACGGCGAGCACGGCAGCGTGCTTCTCCTCGACCGGCCGTGCCAGCACCAGAACCTGTCGCGTCTTGCGCGGTGTCAGCGCAAAGCCCTGCTTCGTCGCGCTCACATCGGCGAGAGGCTTGAGCTTCGCGCGGAGCCGCCCGATCTCGACCCGCAACCGGGCGCGATGCGATTCATCGACGTGCCTCGCCTGAAATGCCGCGGTCATCAGCGCCTCCCGGGACACGTCCGCGGGCCACGCCTGCGCCAGGGGGCGGGCGAGCGCGAACAGCACCGGCCGGGTTCCGAACGACACGACGATGCCTCCCTTGCGAACGGTGTGGTGGAACGTGTCCACGACAAGCGCCTCGGACGCCGCCAGCGCTTCGACTTGTCCAAGCAACAGCGGATGCTCCTTGCCGCGCGCAATCAGGCGCGCCGCGGGCGTGTCGAGGACGAGGCTCGTGCTTTCGACTTCGGCCGTGAGTGCCGGAATCCCGGCTGACCGCGCCGCGTTGGCCGCGCGGTCGAGCGCCGCGCGCGCGTCTTTCGATCTGAGCCGCCTGATCGCGATGCCGGCGACCACGAGCTCGCGGACGACCTGGGATGCAGGCGGCAGTGGTGATGCGCCGAGTTCGGCCAGCGTACGCTCGGCCTCGTCGAGGCGCCCGACGAGGAGGAGGCGCCGGGCCTCGATGTGACCGGCATGGGCGGCATTGACGAGATCGCCGTGTTTTTCGAGCGTCGCCCGCGCGGCTGCGAGGGTTTTCACCGGCCAGTTCAGGTCGCGTGAGACGAGCGCGATCTCGGCTTCGGCCACCACGCATCTTGCGCGCGCCACGGCCTCTCGCGGACCGAAGGCGCGCGCCGCGCTTCGCAGCAGCGACTTCGCCTTCGCGAGATCGCCGAGCTGTGCCATCGCGATCCCGCGCAGCGCCAGCGAAGGTGCATCGTTGCGCAACGCAACACGGTTCAAGGCGCCGAGCGGATCGCCGGCTTCGAGCGCGCGCGCGGCAGCCGTGATCAGCGATTCCATTCAAATCCCGCCACACTTGTTACTCCCACCGCGCAACCGCTTGGTGCCAGAAATCGTTGACGGCCGACAATGTGCGGTGAGTGGCGGGCAGTTCCGCGTCCGTCGTAGCGCAACGCGGAACGACCGCCAAGGCAACAGGTTTGGAGAGCGATGATGACTTCAGCAGACAACGCAGGAACTAACGGACAGGCCGCCATGCAAACACCGCCGGTGGTGTCGCCGCAGGACTGGGAGGCAGCCCGTCAGCAACTGCTCGTGAAGGAAAAGGCGCATACCCGTGCCCGCGACGCGCTGGCCGCCGAGCGCCGGCGCATGCCGTGGATGGCCGTCAACAAAACCTATGCGTTCGAGGGGCCCGGCGGCAAGATCAGTCTGCTCGATCTGTTCCAGGGCCGGCGGCAGCTGATCGTCTACCGGGCCTTCTTCGAGCCGGGCGTGTTCGGCTGGCCCGATCAGGCGTGCCGCGGTTGCTCGATGGTGGCCGATCAGGTCGCCCATGTCTCGCACCTGAACGCGCGGGACACCACGCTCGTCTTCGCCTCGCGTGCGCCCCAGGCGGATATCGCGCGGCTGAAGAAGCGGATGGGCTGGACCATGCCATGGGTCACCGTCACGGACAGTTTTGACGCCGATTTCGGCGTGGACGAATGGCACGGCACGAACGTGTTCTATCGCGACGGCGACCGCATCTTCCGCACGTATCTGGTCAAGAGCCGCGGCGACGAGCAGATGGGCGGCACCTGGAACTATCTCGACATCACGCCGCTCGGCCGGCAGGAGGTCTGGGAGGACTCGCCGAAAGGCTATCCGCAGACCCCGACCTACAAATGGTGGAACTGGCACGACAGCTACGCGGAAGGTGCGGCGCCCGACAAGCGGTGGGTCGAGGTGTCGGACGCCGGCGAGAAGGCGCTCCGCGAGGCGGGCGCGTGACCGAGATCTGCTCCGTCGGCGCGGCCGCCGGCACCAGCCGTGTGGCCGCGCATCGCCTCGCCAGATGGCTGGCGCTCGCGGCCACGCCGACCTTCGCGATCATGGCCGTGCTGACGGCCGTGCTCGGCGGCGGCCCGGCGGACATGCTCTGCTCCGCCGGAGGCGGATTGTCTCTCGGCGGAATGGTCCCGATGTATCTCCTGATGAGTGCGTTTCATGCGTCGGCGTGGCTGAGGCTGATGTCGGAGCGGAGAGGCCGCGGCGGGCGGTGACGTCCATCGGGATCTGCTAGCGCAGTCTCAGCCCGAAGACTTCCTCGAGCAGGCTGAGCATCGCGGCCCAGGAGCGGCGCTCGGCCGCTTCGTGATAGGCATGGTTCGGCACGTCCTGACCAACGAGCTCGGGATTGGTGAAGCAATGCGCCGCACCGCCATAGACATGAGCCTGCCAGTCGACGGCGGTCGCGCGCATGTCCCGCTCGAAATTGGCGAGCTGCGTGAGGGATACGAGGGCGTCGGCGGCACCGTGACACACCAGCACCCTGGCCTTGATATTCGCTGAATCCTCCGGCCGCTCGTTCGGGAAACCGCCATGGAAGCTCACGACGGCCGCGAGATCGGCGCCGGTCCGCGCCAGCTCCAGTGCCGTCGTGCCGCCGAAGCAATAGCCGATGGCGGCGAGCCGCGTGGCGTCAACCGCCTGCTGCCCCGCCAGGGCGGTGCGCGCCGCTTCCGCCCGCTCGCGCCAGCGCGCGGTGTCGGCGCGCAAACCGTTCATCAACTCGATCGCCTGCGGCACGTCGGGAGCCGTTCTGCCGCCGCCGTAGAGATCGGCCACCAGCACGACAAGGCCAAGTCCGGCCAACCGCTCCGCACATGCGATCGCATGGCTGCCGATGCCGCGGGCGTCGGGGAACAGGACGATGCCCGGACCTCGGGCGGTTGCGGCTGCGTCGGTGACGAGGACGCCCTGAAGTTCTGCGATGCTGTCGCGATATCGGAGAATTGCCTGCGTCATGGTGCTGCCAAATGCGAGAGGGGCAGGGGCGCACCCGCCTTCAGCGTCTGGATCGCGATGCTGCTGCGAACCTCGCGCACGATGGGCAGATTGAGCAGCTTGTCGACCAGGAAGCGCTGGTAGTCCTCGAGCTCGGGCACCACGATTTCGAGGAGGTAGTCGACCTCGCCGGACACGAGGTGACAGGCGACCACTTCGGGCATCGCCACGACCGTGTGCTCGAACGCCAGCGCCTGCTGGTTGGCGTGGCCGTTGATCTTGACGCCGAGAAAGGCCGAGAAGCCGAGCCCGATGCGGCCGCGCCGCAGCGAGGCGCGGTAGCCGTCGATATAGCCGTCCTGCTCCAGCCGCCGCGTGCGGCGGAGGCAGGGCGAGGGCGACAGGCCGACCCGATCCGCCAGTTCGATATTGCTCAGTCGCGCATTGGTCTGGAGTTCGGCGACGATGCGCCGGTCGATCGCATCCAGCTCGCATTTTGGCATAAAGCGCATCCCGTTTGATCGAAGAGGGCGCAATGTTGCGCCGGGAGCGGCAAGACTAGCTCACTTCGCAAGGACATGCCTCCGCTTTCCATGGGATGGATTGCGCCGACCCCGTCACCAATGGAGTGAGCCATGACCGAAAGCCCGACCGTTGCGCCGCTGCTGGAGGCTGTCGCGCGCTACTTCACGCTGATGTACGACAACGACGTGTCGCAGTTCGATCGCGTCTTTGCGGCGACCGCGCAGCTCCACGGATGTCGCGACGCCGAATTGCGGACATTGCCGGCTCATGACTACAGGACGATGCTGGCGGCGACCCCGTCGCCGAAATCCAGAGATGCACCGCGCCTTCAGGAGATATTGCTGATCGATCTGGCATCGCCCGTACAAGCGCTGGTGAAGGTCCGGGTCCGGATCGATGTGCTCCAGTATGTCGACTATCTGGCGTATCACCGTATCAATGACGCCTGGCTGATCACGGCGAAATCGTTCCATGTCGAGCGACGATATGAGGCTGCGGGATCATGACCGGCAGTGATCCTATGGCTGGCCGGCCACGGATTGCAGATACGCAACAACCTTGGGCGCTTCGTCCGCGGAGACGCCGCCATAGGGCTGCATCTTGTTGCCCGACACGACTTCATCCGGCTTGACCATGAAGCGGGTGAGCTTGTCCTTGTCCCAGACGAAGCCGGCTTCCTTCATCGACGGAGAGTAGTTGTAGTCGGGCAGCGAGCCTGCCTTCCGTCCGACGATCTTGCTGAGGTTGGGGCCCAGGCGATTGTCGCCCTCCTTCACCGAGTGACACGTGCGGCAGGAATTGTTGAACGCCTGCTGAGCTGCCTCGTCGTTCGCCGGCTGCTGGGCGAGCGAGGAGTGCGCGAACAGGAGCAGCGTCAATGCTCCGGCGCCGGCGATCGAGCGCAGCCATGGGCTTGGCGACGTTTGCCGGACCGATCGCATCTGCGCCTCCATGAGGATCGCGCTCACGCTGCTCGAGGCGAGGTCGCCCGGAGAGCATGATGCAAACGAAAACGGCCCCGGTGGGTTCCGGGGCCGTTTGCGTCAGAATGTCCTGTCGCTTTATCGCGTGGCGGCGCCGAGATCCGCGCGGCGTTCCGTCATCGGCAGCACGATCACCTTGGTGCCGACGTTGACGCGGGAATAGAGGTCGGTGACGTCGTCGTTGGTCAGGCGAATGCAGCCCGAGGAGACGTGCTTGCCGATGGTGTCGGGCGCGTTGGTGCCGTGGATGCGGTAGATGGTGCCGCCGAGATACATGGCGCGGGCGCCGAGCGGGTTGCCGGGGCCGCCGGCCATGTGGCGCGGCAGATAGGGCTGGCGGGCGATCATCTCCGGCGGCGGGGTCCAGTCCGGCCACTCGGCCTTCTTGGTCACCGACTGCACGCCGGACCAGGTGAAGCCGTCGCGGCCGACGCCGATGCCGTAGCGGACGGCCTGACCATTGCCGAGCACATAATAAAGATAGGTGTTGGGCGTATCGATGATGATGGTGCCCGGCGCCTCGCGCGTCGCGTAGGCGACGGTCTGGCGGCGGAAGCGCGCCGGCATCTCGACCGCGTCCTGGTCCTCGGAGGGAGCTGCCTGGTAAGGCGTCGCCTGGTAGGGCTGATAGGGCTGGATCGGCTGCGGCGCCGCCATCGGCGGCAGCGGCTGGAAGAAGGGGAAAAGCTGCACGGGCGCGGCCTTGGCCGGGCCGGCGAATGCGATTGCGGTAACAGCCATTGCGCTCAAAGCAACGGCGCGCGAATACGTCTTGAACGTGCCCAGATTGAACATTTGATCGCCCCTGTTTGCTCGGTGTTTTTGCTCACCGCGGCACCGCTACCGGTGCTCCGTTGCCTAAATCACTAACGGCAAAAAGTTTCGGGACGTTTGCGCGGAAAACCGAAAACGGTTTCGTCGCGGCAAGGATTGTTTCATGACAGTTTCGTGGCCGCGCGGACTCGTTAACGAACAAAACAGCGGGCGGACACTTATATGACGTCACACGCCTGAAATATCCGTGGTTGATGGTCGTAAGCCGAGAATCATCAAACTCTCGGGATTTCCCCATGCGGGTATTAATCGCGACTGACGCCTGGCATCCGCAGGTTAACGGTGTGGTCCGGACCCTGACCTCGCTGACCGCTGCCGCCAAGGCGCTCGACGTCGAGATCGACTTCCTGACGCCGGACGGCTTTCCGTCATGGCCGCTGCCGACCTATCCGGGCCTGCGGATCGCGTTGCCGAGCGGCAAGGAGATCGCGCGGCGGATCGAGAAGGCTGCGCCGGAAGCCCTGCACATCGCGACCGAAGGCCCGATCGGCTGGGCGGCGCGGGCCTATTGCCGCCGCAACCGGCTCGCCTTCACCACATCCTATACGACGCGCTTTCCGGAATACGTCTCGGTGCGGACCGGCATTCCCGCCGCCGCCGGCTATGCCGTGCTGCGCCATTTCCACGATGCCGCGGCCATGACCATGGTGGCGACGCCGTCGCTGCGGCAGGAGCTCTCCGAGCGCGGCTTCAAGCGGCTCGGGTTCTGGACGCGCGGCGTCAATACCGAACTGTTCCACCCGGACTCCCCGGCCAGGCTCGACCTGCCCGGTCCGATCTTCATGACGATGGGACGCGTGGCAGTGGAGAAGAATCTCGAAGCGTTTCTCTCGCTCGATCTTCCCGGCACCAAGGTCGTCGTCGGCGACGGCCCGCAGAAGGCGCAGCTCGAAAAGAAATATCCGGACGTCGTCTTCCTCGGCGAAAAGAAGGGCGCAGACCTCACCGCGCATCTGGCCGCCGCCGACGTCTTCGTCTTCCCGAGCCTCACCGACACCTTCGGCGTGGTGCAGCTCGAGGCGCTCGCCTGCGGCACGCCGGTGGCGGCGTTTCCGGTGACGGGCCCGAAGGATGTCATTGCCGATCATCCGATCGGTGCGATCGACCATGATCTGCGCACCGCGTGCCTGCGCGCACTGACCATGTCGCGCGAGACCTGCCGCAATTTCGCGCTGGAGCGCTCCTGGGAAAACAGTGCGCGCCAGTTCGTCGGAAACCTCACCTCACTCCAGCCCAGCCGCATCCTGCGCGCCTCGCCTCGCATGGCGCGGCGGCCGGTGCGCGGCTGATCGACCCTTTGACCCACAGCGAGAACCTCATCGATGGCTAAGATCATGAACCTTGACGGCACCCAGCAGCTCGACCTCACCCGTGGTACGGTCGAGCAGGCCTACGATCGCTGGGCGCCCGTCTACGATCTCGTGTTCGGCGGCGTGTTCGCCAAGGGCCGGCAGGCGGCGATCGCGGCCACCAACAAGATCGGCGGCCGTGTGCTCGAGGTCGGCGTCGGCACCGGCATCTCGCTGCCGCTCTACGCGCCGCATCTGCGCATCTTCGGCACCGACATTTCGGAAGCGATGCTCGACAAGGCGCGCCAGCGCGTCGCCGAGGGCAAGCTGAAGAACGTCGAGGGCCTCGCGGTGATGGACGCCGAGAAGCTCGAATTCCCCGACAATTCCTTCGACGTCGTCATGGCGCAGTACGTCGTCACGGCGGTGCCGAATCCGGAGGCCGCGCTCGACGAATTCGCCCGCGTGCTGCGTCCCGGCGGCGAGCTGATCATCCTCACCCGCGTCAGCGCGGACGCCGGCATGCGCCGCTTCATCGAGCAGAAGCTCCAGCCGGTGGTGCGTCCGCTCGGCTTCCGCACCGCCGAGTTCGCCTGGTCGCGCTATGTGAAGTGGCTCGCCGGCGCCAACGGCATCGAGCTCGCCGAGCGCCGCCTGATTCCGCCGCTCGGCCATTTCTCGCTGGTGCGCTTCCGCAAGGTGGACGTCGCCAAGGCGGCCTGAGCTCCCGCTCACGCGTTGCGTGCGTCATCGCGCCGCTGCACATCGTCACATGACAAAATGATGATGTCACACGGCGTACACCGAATCCCTGTAAATCCCGTACCCGAAAGCATTTTGGGGGAGAGCATGATCAAGAATTATCTCGAGCAGCTGCGGATCCAGCGCTGGGACGACCATCGCTACTATCACCACAGCCGCATCAACCAGAGCCTGCACTTCGTCAGCGCGCTGAGCTTCCTGTTTGCCTATGTCTGGCTGTTCGTCGATCCCATGGTCTCGGCGCTGGTCGGCTGGCTGGTCTCGATGACCTCGCGCCAGGCCGGTCACTTCTTCTTCGAACCGCACGATTACGACCACATCAACCAGGCGACGCACGAGTACAAGGAAGACATCAAGGTCGGCTACAACCTTCAGCGCAAGGTGGTGCTGATGGCGATCTGGGCGCTGTCGCCGCTGGTGCTGGTTGTCGATCCCACGCTGTTCGGCCTGTTCACGCCCTGGGCCAGCGCGACCGACTTCATGCGTCAGGTCGCCAAGATCTGGCTTGTGATCGGCGGCGGCGGCCTCCTGTTCCGCACCGTGCACCTGTTCTTCATCCGCGACGTCGAGACCGGCCTCGTCTGGATGACCAAGATCCTGACCGACCCCTTCCACGATCTGATGCTCTATCGCAGCGCTCCGCTGGCGCTGATGCGCGGCGAGCTGATGGATCCGGGCCTGCACCTCAATCCCGAGCACACGCTGGGCTTGATCGGCGAGCCCACGCTGGAAGAGCAGCACGCCTGAGCGCGCGCCTCACAGCAAGCACTCCGATGTCCGATGGTTGCGTCATGCCCGGCCTTGTGCCGGGCATCCACGTCTTGGGGGCTCCGAACGCGGTGCTTCCTTCGCCTCTCCCCGCGTGCGGGGAGATTGGATCGAGCGGCGCCGCAAACGCCGTCATTCCGGGGCGATGCGTAGCATCGAACCCGGAATCTCGAGATTCCGGGCTCGGTCCTGCGGACCGCCCCGGAATGACGGTGGCTGTGTTGAGAGAACCGGCCTCAGCGCCCGAAGCGCTTGGCCAGCATCTCTTTCAAAATCTGCCGCTTGATATTCTTGTTGGTGAGCACGCCGTCATGCCACCAGAAGCCGTCGGCCTTCATCTTCTCGGCGGCGCGGACGAAGCGTTCGGCGACTTCGGTGAAATCGGCGTCGGTGTAGTTCAGGCTGAAGATCAGCCGGCCGGTCCCGACCCAGCTCAGCGACAGGCCCTCGGCGCGCAGGTAATATTGCAGCATCCAATTATAGCGGGACGGCGTGGTGTATTTCACCGTCCAGATCGACGAGAAGTTGGCGAACCGCACCGGCAGGCCGGCGTCCGTCATCATCTGGTTGAGCTTTTGGGCGCGGCCGTTCCAGGTGGCGTCCAGCCCGTCATAGATGGCGCGGAAGTTCGGGCTGGCGAGCCGGCTCAAGAACTCGTCCATCGCCGTCATGACGTAGGGATGCGAGTTGAAGGTGCCGCGGGCGAAGCAGATATCGGCCGGGCGATCGTCGTTGAAGCGGCGCATCAGCTCGCGTTTGCCGCAGACCACGCCGACCGGCAGGCCGCCGGCGAGGCTCTTGCCGTAGGTCACCATGTCGGCCTTGACGCCGAAATATTCCTGGGCGCCGCCGGCAGCGAGACGGAAGCCGACGAAGACCTCGTCGAAGATCAGCACGATGCCGCGCTCGGTGCAGACTTCGCGCAGCTTCTTCAACCATTCAGTGTAGGCCGCGCGGTCAAAGTTGCCGCCGCGGGAGCTGTCGACCAGCGAGGAATCGCCGGGCGCGTTGCCGTTCGGATGCAGGCCCTGCAACGGGTTGACCAGCACGCAGGCAATGTCCTTGCGCGTGCGCAGCACGTGCAGCGTCTTCTCCGACATCTCGGCGAGGGTGTAGGTCTCGTGCGCGGGAATCGGGTTACCGACGCCGGGCTGCACGTCGCCCCACCAGCCGTGATAGGCGCCGGCAAAGCGGACCAGATGCGTGCGCTTGGTGTGGTAGCGCGCGAGCCGCACCGCCTGCATCACGGCCTCGGTGCCGGACATGTGGAACGAGACCTCGTCGAGGCCCGAGATCTGGCAGAGCCGTTGTACGTTCTCGAGGATGACCGGATGGTAGGGCCCGAGCACCGGACCGAGCGCGTGCGCCCGCTTCTCCGAGCCCTCGATGCACTCCTTGTAGAAGTCGTTGCCGAAGATGTTGACGCCGTAGGACCCGGTGAGGTCGTAGGAGGTGTTGCCGTCGACATCCGTGACGGTGACGCCGCTGGACGATTCCATGAAGGTCGAGGTGCCCAGATGCTCGCGGACCAGGCGCGAGAACTGGAACGGCACGCGGTAGGTCTCGGTGAAGTTCAGGTCGGAGATCGTCTCCGCCGCCTCCTTCGTCATCGCGCGGCCCTTGGGGTAGCGCTCGGCGTAAAGCTTGGCGAGGCGGAAAAAGGCGTCCTTGCGCTGGGCCACGATGTTTGCGGGCGCGCCGTCGCAGCCGAAGTACTTGTCGCCTTCGAACTCGTAGAACGGGAGCAGCCGCGCCACCCGGCGCGACATCTTGGAGTGTCCGGCGAGCGACCGGTGCTTGGCGCGGGAGAGTTCGATCCGCGCCTTGATCTTCGGGAAGGCGGCGGCAGCGGACGCTGCGGCGGCCACGGAAAATGAGAGAATCGGGAGTGTCGTTTCCATGACAACAAGCGCTAATACTGCGAGCTGACAGATTCATGACAGTCAAAGCCCTCATCGCCTCTTTCACCCAGCAGGAAGACCTCAACTTCCTGTTGACCAACCGCATCCCCCGCGCCGCGCTGACCCGCTTCATGGGCTGGTTCTCCAAGATCGAGAACCCGCTCGTGCGGGACTTCTCGATCGCGCTGTGGAAGCTATTCTCCGACCTCGATTTGTCGGAGGCGAAGAAGACCCATTTCAAGAGCCTGCACGACTGCTTCACCCGGGAGCTCAAGCCGGGCCTGCGGCCCTTTGATCCGGACCCTTGCATTGTCGCCAGCCCGTCGGACGGCATCGTCGGCGCCCATGGCCGGATCGCCGACACCGAGCTGTTCCAGGTCAAGGGCGCGCCCTATTCGCTGCTCGACCTGCTCGGCGATTCTGCTTTGGTGGATCAGCACCGCAACGGAAGCTTCGTCACGCTGCGGTTGACCTCGAGCATGTATCATCGCTTCCACGCGCCCTACGATGCACACATCGAACGCGTCACGCTGATCCATGGCGACGTCTGGAACGTCAACCCGATCGCGCTGAAGCGGGTCGAGCGTCTGTTCTGCAAGAACGAGCGCGCAGTGATCCGTACCCATCTGTCGACCGGCGAGGCCGTGACACTGGTGCCGGTTGCAGCCATCCTGGTCGCGAGCATCCGGCTGCACTTCCTCGACATGGTGCTGAATGCGCAGACCAGGGGGCCGGTCAACTTTCCCTGCGATGTCAATGTGACCAAGGGCGAGGAGCTCGGCTGGTTCGAGCACGGCTCGACCATCATCATCCTGGCGCCCGGCGATTTCACCTTCTGCGACGGCATCGCCGAGGGCACGCGCATCCACGCCGGTCAAGCACTGTTGAGAAAAAACTAGCCTTCAATCCGCCGTCTCCGCCGCCTATATCGTCCGCGGGGACGGTTCGACACGGCGAGACTTTTCGATGGCGCGGGCGCCGGTTCTGGCGGCGGGTGGTATTGTGTTGCGGCGGGGCGCGCCGCCGCTGGTTGCGGTCGTGCGTCAGCGCAAGCGTAACGAATGGGTTTTGCCCAAGGGCAAGCTCGACGACGGCGAGACGCCAAAGCAAGCCGCACACCGCGAGGTGCTGGAGGAGACCGGCCACGACGTCGCCATCCACGAATTTTTGGGCACACTCGTCTACCAGTCTGGCGGGCGCTCCAAGGCCGTGCACTTCTGGCGCATGGAGGCCGAGGGCGGGCCGGTCCGCAAGCTGATGAACGACATCAAGGCGGTCGACTGGCTGACGCTGGAGGATGCGATCGCGCGCCTGTCGCGTGAATATGAGCGCGCCTTCCTGGTGCAGATCGGACCGATCGCGATCGCTGCCGCCGGGCTCGCGCCGGCGGATGCGGACGCGACACCGCCGCTCGCACGCGACGACGTCGACGCCGCCTTGCAGACCCTGACACCGGCCGAAGCCGCCTCCGTCGACGAACTGCGGCATGGCCTGCTGCAGAAGGTGAGAGCGTGGCTGCGCGGCGAGGCGTGAGCTCGCTTTTCACCTCTCCCCGCAAGAGCGGGGCGAGGGAGCGCACCGAGCGCGTCGACGCACACGCTAGACTTCACCGCCGCTCCTTCTTCTCCCTCGGAGCGGGCGCCGGCTTGCGCGGTGCTGCGGGGCGCTGCGCGCCCGGCAGGCGCTGCTGGAATCCGCCCTGGCGTTGAATGCCGCCTGGTTGCTGGGCTGCAGGCGGCTGACCGGGCTGCAATCCGGTGCGCGGCGTTTGTGGTTGCGGCGTTCCGCCCGGTTGAGGCGGCGTCGCTGCCCCGGGCCGCGCCGGAATCTGTCCACCGTGCGGCGGTTGCGCCTGCGATGCACCGCCCGGCTGCGTGCCTGGTCCGCTGCGCGGCGCGCCAGCCGGACGCCCCGCACCTTGCTGCTGACCTTGGCCGGCGCGCGGCGTGCCCGGCTGCACGGCGCCGCCTTGACCCTGCCGCTGCGGCGGCTGCGCGCCTGGCTGCGTTCCTTGGCGGTTCGGCGCGCCCGGCTGCTGCTGACCTGGACGGTTGTTCAGCCCCGGCTGGCCGTTCGGCCGCTGTTGTCCCGGCGGGGTGGCCGGCCGCAATTGCTGCTGCTGCGGCGGCTGGAGCGGGCGCGGAATGCGGCTGCTCGCGCCGGGATTGGCGCGGCGGAAGTCGCGTTGCTCGGTGACGATCTGGCGCCCCGTGGTCTGCGCCAGATGCACCTGGCTGACGAAGCCGCGGTCGCGCGCGATCTGCTGCGGTGGAATCGTGATCGGCACCGCGGCGAAGCGCATGGCGCCGGCGGCGCCCGCGCCGGGGCGGATCGCAAAGCCGCTCGCGCCTTGCGTCAGCGCGCCGAGCCGCGTGCCGCTGCTGCGGTCGTCGACGTCGATGTGGCCGACGCGGCCGTCGGCATCGGGATAGAGCTTGATGTTGACGTTGTTGGCGCTGCTCGCGGCTGCGCCTTCCGGCACGTCGACGACGCCGGTGGTGCCGCGGATGCCGAGCGTCGCGGTCGGCGTCGTGATCTTCATGTCGCCGGTCTTCGCCACCGCCGCGGCGACGAAGGCGACCGTGCCCTTGCCGATGTCGACGATCGCCGAATTCTGCTTGCCGCCGTCCTCATAGACGTAATTGTCGATGGTGATTTTTGCGCTGGCGGAGAGATTGAAGGTGGTCGCATCGTTGAAGGTGATGCCGAGCGAGGATTTCGACGAGGTCTGCACGGTGTCGTTGAGATAGATGTCGTCGCGGACTTTCAGCGGGTACGAGTTCTTGTCGCGGATCACGGTCGCGATTCCTGTCACGGTCGCGACGTTGCCGATCGGCTCGACGGTGGCGGGCTGCGCCTCCGCGGCCGGTGTCGGCGAGGCCGATGGCGTCGGGGAGGGCGCGGGTGCCGGCTGCGCTTGCGGCTGTACCTGCGCGAGTTCGATTGTATCGGATGCAGATGCCACGCTCGCGCCGGCCAGCGGCAACGCCAGCAGCGGAAGCGCGAACGCGAAGCGGCGCCAAGCCACGATAAAAGTCACGAGGAAGTCCCGGTGAGAAACGCGAGGCGAGATCGGCCGATATCAGCCGGCGGCGGCTGAATGGCGGATGAACGTCTGTCGCATGGGAGAGGCGAATGTACAAATGCCACGTCCCTGCATGAGGGACGTGGCATTTGATTCTGGCTCGTCATTCCGGGGCGCGCGATAGCGCGAACCCGGAATCTCGAAGTTGTAGCGCGAGATCCCGGGTTCGATGCTGCGCATCGCCCCGGGATGACACCTTCGGTGTCAGCT